>JALSTE010000796.1 GCA_026983855.1 Acidimicrobiia bacterium | reverse complement strand
TGTTGTCGTCGGTCATGGTTCCGTCGGTCATGGTTCCGTCGCTCATGTTGTCGTCGGTCATTGACCCGTCGGTCATGGACCCCATGCTCATGCCATCCATGGCCCCCATGTCCATCCCGGCGTTGGGCGGATCCACCACCGGGGTTACGTCTTCGAAGAAGTCGTGCTCGAACCCGTTGGGATAGCCCACCGAGGTCTCCTGGAGGTTGCGACCGATCATGAACTCGTGCTCGTTCTCCCCGGCATTCACCAGGATGAACGTGACCGTCTGACCCACCGGAACCTCGATCCGGTCGGTGCCGAAGGTGAACTCGTCCATGTTGATGACGATCTCGCCCGCTTCGTTCGGTCTGAGGACGACCTCGTCATCGCCGAGGCTCGCACAACCGGCCGTGAGCAGTCCCAGGGCCGCTACGGAACTCAAGAATCTGCGCATTCTCACTCCTAACCGTGGCCGAGGCCACTGCGGGCACCCCTTCTCCGCTGAGTCCTCAGAGCAGGTAGAGCGCCGGATAGAAAAAGACCCAAACCACGTCGACGAAATGCCAGTACTTCACCCCGGCCTCCACCGGCCAGGCATCGGCGTCGTAGCGGCCCTGCCGGGAGTTGTTCCACAACAGGGCCAGGAAGATCAGGCCGGTGATCACGTGGAAGGCGTGGATACCGGTCATGGTGAAGAACACGGTGCCGAACTCGGTGCCGGGGGGGAAGGCGCTGAACGCCTCGGCCCATTCGAAGGCGACCCCGGCCACGAAAACCGCACCCAGACCCAGGGTCATCGACAGATAGCGGGTGGTCTCCTCCCGGTCACCACGGTGGGCGGCGTGTTCGGCCCGGAAGGCGGTGTAGCTGGAGGCCAGCAGGATGGCGGTGATGATCAGGCCGATGGTCTGTGACACCTCCTCATGCACCTCGGTGCCCAGGAGGGTGAAGCGGGTGACCAGGATCCCGGCGAATAGCATGGTCTCGGAGAAGAAGAACAGCCAGAGGCCAATGCGGTTTATCTGCAGACGGGAGGTGGTGTGCTCCATCGGCAGGGTCTCGGTGGTGGTCATCAGCCCTCCTCCCTGAGCACGTTCCGAAGGTGCATGAAGGCACTGAGAATCACCGCCGCCTTCACGAGGGCGATGACCGTGAGCATCGCCAGTGATCCGGAGATGTCAGCCGAACTGACCACGAACTCGACGGCGGTGAGCACGGCCAGGGACACTATGGCCGTCACCCCCGGTGAGCGCTCCACTGCCTTGGCTGCGATCTCGGTCACGCCTGCACACCTTCCTCCAGGGACTCGCTGCGTCCGTTTCCACCCAGGTCGGCGTGCACCGAACCCGGCTCGCCGTAGCCGTAGGGGTCGGCCAGCACGATGGGCGGTATCTCGAAGTTCTCATGCGGTGGCGGCGAGGGAATCTGCCACTCCAGGGTGCGGGCCCCCCAGGGATTGTCCGGGGCCGGTGGACCCTTGACCCAGCTCCAGATGAAGTTGGCCAGGAAGATGACGAAGCTGGTGCCCAGGAAGAATCCGCCCATCGACACGGCCCGGTTGGCGCTTTCCAGGCCCGGGGTGTAGTCGGCGATGCGACGGTTCATGCCCTGTAGCCCCAGGATGAACATGGGGAGAAAGGTGGCGTTGAAGCCAACCATCATCCACCAGAAGTGGACCTTGCCCAACCGGTTGTTCATCATGCGGCCGGTCATCTTGGGGAACCAGTAGTAGATGGCGCCGAACAGGGCGAATATGCCACCACCCAGGATCACGTAGTGGAAGTGGGCCACCACGAAGTACGTGTCCTGCAGCTGGATGTCCACGGGCACGTCAGCCAGGAAGACCCCGGTGAGCCCCCCTATCAGGAAGTTGAACAGCACCCCGAGGGCGAAGAGCATCGGAACCGTGTAGCGGATCCGGCCCAACCACAGGGTGCCCAGGGCGGACAGGAAGATGAAGCCCGTAGGGATGGATATCAGTTCCGTGCTGGCCAGGAACGGTTTGCGGAGGGCCTCGGCCATGCCGCTGGTGAACATGTGGTGGGCCCAGACCACTGAGCTCATTCCCATGATTCCCAGTAGCCCGCCGACCGCCCACCGATAGGCGAAGAGGGGTTTGCGACTGAAGTGGGAGACCATCTCCAAGGTGATTCCGAAGGCGGGCAGAATCATGATGTAGACGGCGGGATGGGAGTAGAACCAGAACACGTTCTGGTAGAGCAGCGGTTGGCCTCCCGAGGCGGGATCGAAGAACACCGTCCCGGCGGTGCGGTCCAGGATCACGAGGAGCATGGCCAGGCCCACGAACTGGGTGAAGATCAACGAGAGGATGGCGGTGACGAAGATCGACCAGACGAAGATCGGGAGCCGGAACCATGTCATCCCCCGGGCCCTCATGGTGATGACGGTCACGATGATGTTCAGCGCACCGACGATCGACGACAGTCCCAGACTGAAGAAGGCCAGATTGAAGAAGAGGCCGCCCACGTCGTTCTTGACCGACAGAGGGGCGTAGCCGGTCCATCCGGTGTCGTAGCCACCGAGGAGAAAGGACGCCGTCAGGGCCACCAGCACCGGGGGGACCAGCCAGAACGAGAGAGCGTTCAGCTTCGGGTAGGCCATGTCGTCGGCCCCGATCATGATGGGGAGGACGTAGTTCCCGAAGGCCCCCACGGTGGCGGCCACGGCCACGAACACCATCATGGTGCCGTGGAGGCTCATGATCGAGTTGTACTGGTCGGAGTTCAGGATGTCCTCGCCCACCCCCATGAGTTCGTAGCGCATGAGCATGGCGAACAGGCCGGCCATGAAGAACATGGTCAGGAAGGTGATCAGGTACTGGACCCCTATGACCTTGTGGTCGGTGTCGAAGTCGAAGTACCGACGCCATCCGGTGGTCGTGTAGGTGTCGGCCGGGCGACCGAACCAGGGACGGGCCCAGTACCGCCAGACCCCCACGCCCAGGAGCCAGCCGGTCAGCGCGAAGAGCCAGGCCCCGGCGGTGACCGACTCCACCTCCCAGGCCGCGGCACCCGATGCGGCCCTGATGGCCATGATGAGGGCGGCACCCAGGACATAGCCCACGGCCCCTGCCACCACTCCCCTGACAATCGTCATCGCGTTCCCCTCTTCGGTCGACCGGATCCCATGGTCAGCCCCCGGCCGCGGCCAGCCAGGCGTCGAACTCGTCCTGTTCCACCACCGTCACCCCCGTGAACATCCGGGCGTGGCCGACCCCGCAGAGTTCAGCGCACTGCACCCGCATCTCCTCCTGGTTGTCGAAGCTGCCCAGTTTGCGGGGGGTGACCATGGTGGTGGTGATCTGACCCGGGACGGCGTCCTTCTTGATGCGGAAGGCGGGGATCCAAAAGGAGTGGATCACGTCGGTGGAGCTGATTCGGAACAGCACCCTGCGGTTGATCGGCAGCATCAGGTTTCCCTGGGTCTCCACCCCCGAGTCGGCGTACCGGTAGGCCCAACTCCACCTCTCGGCCCTGACGTCGATCACCAGGTCGGCCTCGGGCTCGGCCCGGAGTTCGTCCAGCCCGGTGAATCCGGGGGTGATGATCACCACCACGGAGAGGACGGTGGTGACCACCAGCCAGGTGGCGATGAAGGCTCGGCTGGTTCGGATGGGAGGCCCGTCGGCGTCATCGCCCCGGTGGCGGTCCCGCAGCAGTGCGTACCCCCCCACCACAATCACGAAGGTGAACACCGGGGTGGCCAGCACCATCAGGAGATTGAAGGCGTCGTCGGAGATCGTGGCCTCCCTGGACGCGGCGAAGGGTTGCCATTCGATGGCCGCCACCGTGATCTCGGCCAGCACCGTGACCAACAGCCAGATGAACGCCACCGTCGCGAGTCGTCCCGGCTGGCGGTCAGAGTGGGTCCGATCCTTCGTCTGACTCGTTGTGCTGTGGTCCCCGTTCCCCATGGTCCGGTGGAACGTACTACAAAGAATAGATGGTGTCCAACACTCGATTTGGATAGGAGGGCGCAAACAGAGGCTTTCACTAGGTCGCAGGCCGATTTGTGACTACATGATGTAGTGGTCAACTACTTGCTGTAGTCACGGTGGATTCGCTAGTGTGTGCTAGAGGTACTCGGGACCGGCCTCGCCCCGGCAGGAGCCCTCCGCTGGAGGGGCAGTTCCGGGTGGATGGCCCCCGGGGGAACGGGTGTCGGGGAGTTACCAGGGCGGGAGACGCAGCGTGAGAGACGGGGCGAGCGTGTCGGGGCCGGTTCTGGTGGAACCTTGAGCGCCCTCGATGTCCTGCTTTCGGTCGCGGTGCTCCTGGCGGTGCCCGCCGCGTTCCGGCACTGGCGGGTCGGGCCCCGGACCCTGGCCCTGGCCACCATCTGGTCCCTGGCCCTGGCCAGCACCATTGTCCTCAGTTCACTGTCGGTGTGCGCGGCGGCTCTCATCGGTCCAACCGGGGCGGGGGGCGGTTCCTGGTCGCCCCGGCACCTGATTCCTTCGGTCCCTTCGGTGGGATGGGTGAGTCTGGCCGTGGTGGTGGCGGCCGTGGTGGGCGCCTTCCGGGTTCTCCACGGGGCCCAGCGCCGTCGCCGGAACCTCCTGGGCCATCTCCGCCATGCCGAGGTCATCCGCATCGACGGGGTGGCGGTGGTGACCCTGCCCACCGAGGAGTTCCTGGCCTCAGCCGTACCCGGCCCCGGGGGGTGCGTGCTGATGTCGCGAGGAGCCATGCGGAGCCTGAGTCCCTCGGAATTGAGGGCCGTGATTCACCATGAAGAGGCCCACCGTCGCCTGGGTCACCACCGCCACCTGCTCCTGGCCTGCACCCTGGACCGGTCTCTGTGGTTCGTTCCCGGGATGCGCGCCGCCACCAGGGCCCTGAGGGAGAGCTTGGAAATGGTCGCTGACGCCGGAGCCGTGGAGGTGGTCGACCCCGACTCGGTGGCCGGTGCCCTGACGAGGTGCCAGGCCGGACGAGACCCGGCCGTGTGTCGCAGACTGAACTGCATCCATGCTCGGTCGGGTTCCTGTGACCGGGCGGTGTGCGCCCCGGGGTTGTTGGCTGCCATCCTGTTGGGTGTGAGCACGGTGGCCGTGATCTTCGAGCTGAATTGGCTCGGGTTCGGGTTCTGACCGAGAATGATTCGAATCCTCGTGGAACGGTTGTGGTGAGAAGGAAACGCGGAGAACTCGAACGGGAGATCCTCGAGGTCCTCTGGGATCATGGCGGTTGGTTGACGCCCGCCGAGGTGCAGGAGCGCCTCGATGACGGCCTGGCCTACAGCACCGTGGTCACCGTGCTCCGGCGTCTCTACGACAAGGAACTGGTCGATCGGGAGGCCGACGGACGGGCCCATGTTTATCGCCCGCGCAGCACCCGAGAGGAGCACGCGGCGGAGGCCATGACCCAGATACTGGCCGGCGCCCGCGACCCGGCCACCGCCCTGAATCACTTTGTGGATGCTCTGGGTGAAGACGACCGGCGCCAGCTGAGTCGCTTCCTCCGTCGCAAGAGCTGAATTCGGTGACCTCCAGGCCCGGTGCGCCGTGACGCGGGAGGAACCACGGTCTGACCGGCCTCTGGATCGACCCCTCATACCGCGTCCGCGGGAAGGAACGGAGCCAATTGCGGGTCCGTCGTCGGGGGCGGGGGTTCGGGCCGATCCCCGGGGGCCCTACGTTCCACCGGCGGGAACACCCCCCTCGGACGTCGCGGTGCCCCCGGTGGTGAGGCGCCTGGCCGGGCCCGTCGAGGTGGAGCCGGTGTGGCGCAACGCCTTCGGGGGACTCACGTTCCGGTTCGGGGACCGTTTCGTGAAGTGGAACCCTCCCGACTCGCCGGTGGACCTGGAGCGGGAGCGTCTGCGCCTGGAGTGGATTTCGGCCCGCCACCCCGCTCCCAGCCCCCTGGAGTGGGGCGTCGATGGAGGGGGGCAGTGGTTGCTCACCGCGGCGGTGGGAGGTCAGCAGGCGGTCGGGGACCGCTGGCGGTCCCGCCGGAGGGAGGCCATAGGGGCCATGGCCACGGGGCTGAGGGCCATCCACTCCCTGGCGGTTGAGGACCTGCCCCCGGAATGGACCCGTGACTCCTGGGTGGCCTTCGAGCCCCCGTCGCTGGGCCCCCGCCCGCCGGTCGGGCAACGGGTGGTGGTGCATGGTGACGCCTGCGCCCCCAACACCCTCATCTCCGAGGCCGGTGAGTGGACCGGCAACGTCGACTTCGGGGACCTGTCGGTGGGGGATCGGTGGGCCGATCTGGCCGTGGCCTCGTTGAGCGTCGACTGGAACTTCGGTCCCGGCCACCAGCACGAGTTCTTCGAGGCCTACGGAGTGGAGCCGGACCCGGTGCGCATCGCCTACTACCGGGCCCTGTGGAACCTGGAATCCTGAATCCCGGCCCCGCCGGCCCCCTGACCGGTGACTCTCACCGGGTCGAAGGCGAAGGGACACGGCCAACCCCCACGGGCTCAGAGATCAGGGCGGGTCAGCTTGACCGCGGCCCCGGTGAGGGGCCCCAGGTACTCCAGCCGTTCCAGCCAGCGGGAGGGGATGGCGTCCACCCCCCGGGCCACTCCCAGCAGCCCCCCGGCGATGGCCCCGGTG
>JALSTE010000795.1 GCA_026983855.1 Acidimicrobiia bacterium | reverse complement strand
GAAGACCAGGACGGCGTCGTTCTCATCGAACCGGGAGGCCAGGGGGGCCTCGAAGGGGCTGTCTGCCCGGGCCTCATAGGAGGGTCGGCAGATCAGCTTCACCCCGGGGGCGTCCATGTCCACTATGAACACCAGGGCCATGTCGTCGTCGCGACCCGGTTCCATTCGGGCCGCCACCCCGCTGTTCATGGCCACGAAGGTGGCGTGGGTGAGGGCGGACCCGGTGGCCACCATCTTGGCGCCCGAGACGTAGATGCCGTTGTCGTCCTCGCCGTCGAGGGAGACGAACACGTCCCTGACGTCGACCCGGTGGGCGGAGCGGTCGACGGGGGGGTCGATGAGGACGTGATTCAGGAACAGGACCCTCGAGGCGGACTTGTGGTACCAGGCCAGGGCATTGTCGCCGTAGTCCCCGTAGAAGTCGTGGCCCTCGGCCAACTGGGCCATGAACGCGGCCTTGTAGTCGGGGGTCCGGCCCATCCAGCCGAAGGTCATTCGCTGCCAGACCTCGATGGCCCGCTGGCTGGCGGCCAGGTCGTCGCCGTCGTAGGAGGGGGCGAAGAACCGGTGGGTCCGGTGACCGAAGCGGTCGACGAACGTCAACTCCGGCGCCGTCGTGGGGTCGTGCAGGGCGTCGTAGAGACCGGCGAGGGTCCGGGCCGCCCCGGCGAAGGCGGGATGGGTGGCCACGTTCGCCACCCGTTCACCGTCGTACCAGACCTCGCGACCGTCATCGAGGCCGGCCAGGTACTCCGAACCTGTCAGCATCTCGTTGGTTTCGGTGACGGGTTGTTCGCTGCCCACGGGCCGTGTCCTCCCCGGAGGTGCTCCCCCCGAACTATTCGTCCGTATACGGAGTAAACTAGGATCGAAGAATGGATTCGTCAACTGGAGATGATCCCGAACCCGGAGGCGGGGAGCGGGCCGGGGGGGACCTCGGGGCCATGGTCGGCCACCTGCTCCGTCGGGCCCAGCAGTTGCACGCGGCGCTGTGGGCCGAGGGTGTGCCCGGGGGTATCACCAGTCCGCAGTACGCGGTCCTCCACGTTCTCGGGGACAACCCCCGAATCTCCCAGGGTCGGGTGGGGGAACTGGCTTCCCTGGACCGGTCCACGGTGGCGGAGTTGGTCGGCCGTCTGGTGGAGAGGGGGTTGATCGACCGGAGCCGTGATCCCGCCGACGGGCGGCGGAACCTGCTCTCACTGACGGCCGAGGGGGGCGAGCTGCTCCGGATCACTACCCCGGCGGTGGTCGAGGTGAACCGGAGCCTCCTCAGCCCCCTCGATGACCTGGATTCCGCCCAGTTGAGGTCCCTCCTGAGTCGTCTCCTCGACCGTGACCCCCACTGACCACCGCACCAGCCCCGGATTCATGTGATGGGTGGCGGGGCGGGCCAGGGCGCGTTCACACGGTAGGAGTGTCAGGGGGGAGGTGGCTCTCCACCAGGGCCCGATCCTCGGTGTGACGGGACACCACCGCCAGGAGTTCGAAACCCAGCCACGACAGATCCACGGTGAGCGCCACCCCGGCCCACCTGACCCATCCCCCCGGGCCCCGGGCCAACCAGGGTGACGCCAGGAGCATGGCGTAGGCGACCAGGTGGGCGAGGAATTGGTTCCGGGGTCCGGAAACGGGAAGGAGTTGCCGCATGTTGCGTACCTTGACCCCGCCCATCAGGTGGTTCTCGGTCAGGAGGTTCTGCAGGTGCAGCCAGGACAGGAAGGGCACGATCTTGTAGAGCATCCCGGTCACCACCGACACCCCGAATCCCACGATGGCCACCACCCCCAGGGTGATCGACACCCGGGTCTCCCCCAGGTCCACCAGACCCAGGACCCCGGCGGCCACCGTGAGGCAGGCAGCCAGCAGGGAGACCATACCCAGGCGCCAGCAGTCCGTGGTCACGTCCCGCAACCGGCGGCGCCGGTGGGCCTGGAGCCAGAGCGTCGTACCCCCGTATATTCCCAGTAGCCCGCACACCAGGAGGATCCCGGCGTCGGCCACCCGGACCCGGTCCCCGATACGCCCGACCGTCCACAGGACCAGGGAGGCGAACAGGGCCGGGGGGAGGTACTCCTGGATCCAGCGGGGATAGGCGGGCGTCACCTGGAACATGGGAACCACCTGGAACGAGACCCCGATCACCAGGAGTCCCACCCAACCGGCGAGAGCCCACCCCAGGTGCACGTCGGTCAGGTCGCGGCGCAGGGGACCCCATCCGGCGTGTCCGGCCAGGAAGGACACCCCCAGACCGGCCACCACCACCAGTGAGACCACGGCCAGGGCCATCGCCCTTCCGGTCACGTTACGGCGGGCTCCCCACGCCCCCGCCAACACGGAGAGGGTGAAGACACCCAGCCCGACCCCGAGAATCACCGCCCCGATCCCCGCCGCCGGGCGTGAGCCCCGGGCCAGTCCCCAGGCCATGGCCGGTACACCGAGGATCAGTGCGGCCTGGGTGGTGGGGCCGACCACGGAGGTGTACGGCACGTTCGCCCCCGTGACCACCGGCAGGACCTGGACGATGGCCCCGACCATGACCAGGGTCAGGAAACCCAGGGTCAGCAGATGCAACCCGCCCAGTAGCTCGCCCGTGAAACGATTGTCGAGGGTCCTCGATCCGGCCGCGGCCACGACGACACCGGCGGTGGCTCCCAGGAACGGTGCCACCAGGAAGGCCCGGAGAGGCACCCACAGGGGAGGCATCCGGTCGTAGCGGAGGTTGCCGCCCCCGGGCAGCATCAGAGCCCCGCCCGTGATGCCGGTCTCAAGGCCTCAGACCCCGTCCATTCGACCCATGAGCTCGACGGCCACGTCACCGAGGACCTGATCGCTCATTCCGTAGAGGATCTGCTCCTCCTTCATGTTGTGTTGCTGGGTGAGGATCATCGAGGTCTCGGACTCCCCCAGGTAGGAGTCGGTGTCGCGGCTCGCCAGGGCGGCCGCCATGTCGTCGAGTACCGCCCTCATCTGATCGTGCTCCATCCTCATCACCGCCGTGGGTCCGGTGGTCATCCCGGTTCGCTCCTCGAAGGCCGGGAAGAGGATCTCCTCCTCCCGGCGGAGGTGCCGGCGGGTCAGGGCGTCGAACGCCTCGAACTCGGACCGGGCCGCGTCCCAGTCGCCGTCGGCGACGGCGTGCTCGGCCCGGGCGAGGAGGCGGTCGCACTCCCTGTGCTGGGCGGTCATGTACTCAGAGATCGAGGGGCCTTCGTGCATGGCTGAATCGGCTTTCGGGCGCTTGTGATGGATTCTCCCACGGACCGGTGCGGGCCGGGACGTGAACGCGGGACCGGGACCCCTCAGGGGTCCCGGTCCCGACCCGAGTCCACCGGCCGTGCCGGCTGGGATCAGTAGATGTCGTTGGCGGTGTTGAACACGTTGAACTTGCCCGTCGGGGTCCGGAGCCCGGTTATGCGCTCCTTCTCCTCGAGGGTGGCGTCGTCGTAGATCACCAGCTCTCCGTCGGAGTCCCAGACCGACGTCCACACCTCGTCACCAGCCTCGTTGTACTCGAAGTGCACCACCCGGCCCCGGTCGCTGACCTGCCAGCACTTCTCCAGCTCGCCCTTCTCCTTGCTGTAGACGCACACCTGACGGGTGGCGTCCTCCTCGTTGGAGAGGGGGGTGTCGACCCACACCCACTTGGAGTTCGGATGGGTCTTGACGAAGAGACTGCCGGTTCCGGGCAGCTCCACGTCCCGGACGACCTTCCAGGCGTACTCGGGGTGGTTCACCGGATCGGTGCCGATCAGGGTGAGCTTTCCCTCGCCCAGGTACACGGTGGCCCAGACGGGTCCGAACTTGGGATCCACCCAGTTGGCGCCCCGTCCGGGGTGGGGCTTGGTCCCGACGTCGATAATGGCCTCGAGCTTGAGCTCCTGCATGTCGATCACGACGATCTTGTTGGCGGCGTTGGCGGCCAGCATGAAGTAGCGCTGGGTGGAGTCCCAGCCCCCGTCGTGGAGGAACTTGGCCGAGGCGATCTTGTCGCGGATCGGGAAGCCGTCCTGGGAGTAGTCGACCACGGCGACGTAGCCGGACTCCTTGAGGGCCAGGATCCAGACCGGATCGGTGTGGGAGGCGATGATCGAGGCCACCCTCACCTCGTCGAGGGAGTTCCCCTCGATGTCGTCGGTGAGCACGCTCTGCACCTTCAGCGGTTCGAGGGTGAGGCCGTCGTACACCACGTACTGCGGGGGCCAGTAGCAGCCCTCGACTATGTACTTGTCCTCATAGCCCTCGAACTTGGAGGACTCCACGGAGCGGGCGTCGAAACATCCCTGCACCTGGGCCACGACCGTCGGTGTCTCCGTCCACAGGTCGATCAGGGTGACGACCCCGTCGCGTCCCACGACGATGAAGTAGCGCCCGGTGGCCGAGGACCGGAAGATGTGGGCGGCGAAGCCCACGCTCAGCTCAGCCAGTTGTTCGCGGGTGTCGCCGTCGATGATGGCCACCTTGCCGGCGTCCCGCAGCACCACACCCATGTAGTTCTCCCAGTTGCGGTCGGTCTGGGGTTCGGTGGGACGGTCGGCCACGGGAACCATGAGGTTCCAGCTGTCCACGATGTCGGCCATCGGCCGCTGGGGCGGCTCGGGCGGGGGAAGCTGCACGTAGTTGGCCATCAGCTCCACGTCGTCGGGGCTGAGTACGCCAGAGTCACCCCAGGCGGGCATCCCCCCGGGCAGACCGTGGGTGATGATGGTCTCCAGGGCGGCGGTGCCCTTCTCCAGGGTGTTCTCCGGCTGGATGTTCGGCCCCGTGGCCCCGGCCCGCAAAGTTCCGTGGCACCCGGCGCAACGGTTGAAGTAGATGTCCTTGGCCGTGTCCAGCTCGGCGGCGGACAACTCCCGGGGACCGGCGGCGACCGTGGTCTCCGTCGTGGTCTCCGCCGTCGAGTCCAGATAGGCCAGCAGGGCGTCCATGTCGCCCGAATCCAGGGCGAACGGAGGCATCTGGGCCGGTGAGAACTCCGAGAGGGTCTTGGCCTCCTCGTTGGTGGCGGCGAAGGCGGCCGAATCGGTGATCCAGTTCTTGAGGAACTCCGTGTCCCGGCGGGTGGTCACCCCGGCCAGGTCGGGCCCCACCAGGACCCCACCTCCGACGGTGTGGCAGGCGGCGCAGTTCTTGGTGAACACGGCCTCGCCATCGGCAACCATGTCGGCACCCCCGGCCTCGGTGTCCCCGGTTTCGGCGGGCGCGGTGGTCGTCGTGGCCTCGCTGGTGGAGGCCGGGGAGCTGGTCTCCGTGGGCCGGAGCACCTCCTTGCCGCTTCCGCTGCACGAGGCCAGGAACACGAAGAACCCCAGCCCCAACAGCAACCAGAAATACCAACGTCTATCGCGTTGAGCCCCTTGCATCATCGCCCTCCCAGACAAGGCGAGGTCACTTCGTACCTGTCGCGGGGACAGTTCCGAAGGGACCGATCGGTGGTGAATTGCTTAGTACCAAACTAAGTAACAAGGTCGGCCATGGGTAGGGCCATACGTCCCGGTTTGTCCGTCTTTCCCAGATGGCGGCCATCTATGAGACCGATGAAGAGGTGACGCCCCATCTCCGAGGGAGGCCCCATCTCCGAGGGAGTAGGTGGGACGGCCGTGGTCGTCCGTCGTGCGGTGGGGGCGGGGTCGACGGACTTGGCGTCCGCGACCGGACCGTGATTGGGTGGGTGGGCGTCGTCGACGGCGGGAGTCGGGACGACCTCGGCCGGGAGTCACAGGGGGAGGATCATGGGACCAGCGGAGATCGTCAGCGGGTTCATCGCCGCCATCGAGCGCCGGGATGTGGCCGCCGCCGTGGCCATGGTCAGCGACGACGTGTCATATGAGAACATGCCGATCGACCCGATCGTGGGCCCCACCGCCGTGGCCCGGACCCTGGAGGGTTTCCTGGCCCCGGCCTCGGAGGTCGAATGGCTGGTCCTGCGTCAGGTGGAGAGCGGAAACCTGGTGATCAACGAACGGCTGGACCGGTTCCGGATAGGTGATGGCTGGCTCGAACTACCGGTGGCGGGTTTCTTCGAGATCAACGACGGGAAGATCAGTCGATGGCGGGACTACTTCGACATGGGTACCTACGCCGAACAACTGCGTGGGCTCACCGCCTCGGATTGACGGCGGTTCCCACGGGCTCCTTCCCCCTGACCCCGAAAAGGACCACCGTGACCCGGTCGGTCCCCCGTACCCTCGACCCATGACCGGATCCAGGACCCTCTTGCGCTTCGGCGCCCTGTCCGCGTTCCTGGCCTCCGGCTACGGCGTGATCTTCACCGTTCTGGACGACTACCGCGATCTGTACGGCATCGGGGAGGCCTCCCTGGGGCTCATCATCGGAATCGGCTTCATCTCCGGTTTCGCGGCCCAGATCCTCCTGGCCCCGATCGCCGACCGGGGGCACGCCCGGACCATGATCCTGTTCGGTTCGGGGCTCAACCTGCTGGGGCTACTGGCCATGGCATTCGGAACGGATCTCACCACCCTGCTGCTCGGCCGTCTGGTCATGGGACTCGGGGTGGGAATCGCCGACCCCGCCATCAGACGGGTGGTCATAGTCAGCGATCCCGACAACGTGGGCCACAACCT
>JALSTE010000794.1 GCA_026983855.1 Acidimicrobiia bacterium | reverse complement strand
CAGCAGCCGGGCCTTGACATCGAGACCACCGGCGAAACCGGTGAGGGAACCGTCGGCCCCCACCACCCGGTGGCAGGGCACGATGATGGACACGGGATTTCGACCCACCGCCGTCCCCACCGCCCGGGCCGAGCCGGGACGACCCAGGAGCCCGGCCAGCTCCCCGTAGGTGATGGTGGCGCCGAAGGGGATCCGCCCCAGGGCCGCCCACACCTCCAACTGGAACGGGGTGCCGGTCAGGTCCAGGGGGAGGTCGAAGGTGCGGCGCTCCCCGGCGAAGTACGAGGCGAGCTGGGCCCCGAGTTCGACGAGGAGGGGGCTGTCGGCCACGGGGGTCGGGTCGGATGCGAATCGCACCAGGTGGGGTGGATGCTCGGGCCACAGCAGGGCCCGGACCCCCCGGCCGGTGGTGACCGCACGCAGGCGTCCGACCGGTGTGTCGATCCACCCGGTCTCCAGATCCGGGCGGGAATCGGTGGTCACCATGATGCTCCTCGAGGGTCCGGGAGGTGGGTTCGGTCGCCTCCGGAATGATTCTCCCCCGCGCCCGGGCGGACGACCGGTCGGATTCGGACCCATTGTCGGACCATCGGGGTTTCGGGCGCCGTTTCCGGGCTCGGTCGTCGGGAGGACTATGGTTGGCGGCGAACCGGGTGTCCGTGGGAGCCGCCGTGGCGGCTGGTGACGGACCCCCCGGCCGCGACGAACAGGGGGATCCCACCGATGCAGGCATTCATCGACGCCTACAAGGACGCGCTCAGCAAATACGCCGACTTCAGCGGTCGGCTCTCCGTCGGTGGCTACTGGCGCTTCTTCGCCGTCAATCTGGTGATCGGCGTCGTCCTGTACGTGCTGGGCCTGGCCGCCTCGATCTTCTTGATCCTCTACCTGCTCTACTCCCTCGCCCTGATAATCCCCGGTCTGGCCGCCGCGGTCAGGCGCCTTCACGACACGGGCAAGTCAGGTTGGTACCTGCTCATCTCGTTCATCCCCATAGTCGGGTTCATCGTCCTCATCGTCTTCCTGGCCTCGGCCGGCCAGACCGAGCCCAACGAGTACGGTCCCCCGCCCACCGTCTGAGGGGCCCCGGGGGGCCCGGTTCCCGGCCCCGGGATCGGGGCCTCGTACCCACGGTGACACTGGTCACAGCGGGGGTTCCCGTCTGGCATCGCGTGGGCGTCGGGTGGGATTCTGGGTGTCGGCGGGAGGAGCCAGACCATGACCGACGCAGCCACACTGGAACGCCCCGGGAGCGGGGACGGGAACGCAGTCGAGCACTTCGACGTCCTGATAGTCGGAGCGGGGATCTCCGGGGTCGGAGGTGCCTACCACCTGACCCAGCAGTGCCCCGACAAGAGCTTCGTGGTGCTGGAGGCCCAGGGCGACTTCGGTGGCACCTGGCGCACCCACACCTATCCCGGCATCCGCTCCGACAGCGACCTGTACACGTTCGGCTACCGCTTCAAGCCGTGGACCGGGGCCCCGATCGCCACCGCCGACAAGATCCTGGCCTACATGGGCGAGGTCATCGAGGAGAACGACCTCGGCCGCCACATCCGCTACGGCCACCGCATAGAGACCGCGGTGTGGTCGTCGGAGGACAAGAGGTGGACCATCACCGCCGCCGTCGGCGAGGACGGCGAGAAGCGGGTCTTCACCACCAACTTCCTGTGGATGTGCCAGGGGTACTACCGCCACTCGGAGGGCTACACCCCCGAGTGGCCGGGGATGGACCGGTTCGAGGGGGAGATCGTGCATCCCCAGACCTGGCCCGAGGACCTCGACTACGAGGGCAAGAACGTCGTGGTCATCGGTTCGGGGGCCACCGCGGCCACCCTGATCCCGGCCATGGCCCCCAAGGTGGCCCACATCACGATGCTCCAGCGTTCGCCGACCTTCTTCTACCCGGGCCGCAACGCCAACGAGGTGGCCGACATGCTCCGGGAACTCGACGTTCCCGAGGAGTGGACCCACGAGATCGTCCGGCGCAAGATCCTCCACGATCAGAAGGAGCTGGTGAAGGCGTCCTTCGAGCACCCCGACCTGGTTCGGGAGGAGCTGATCAAGGGGATCACCGAACTGCTGCCGGAGGGATTCCCGGTGGAGAAGCACTTCGTCCCCAGGTACCGGCCCTGGCAGCAGCGGATCGCGTTCGTGCCCGAGGGCGACCTGTTCGCCGGGATCCGCAGTGGCAAGGCGTCGGTGGTCACCGACACCATCGACACGTTCACCGAGAAGGGCATCCTGCTGGAGTCCGGCGAGGAGCTGGAGGCCGACATCATCGTCACCGCCACCGGCTTCAACCTCAACGTCCTGGGCGACATCGACTTCACCATCGACGGTGAGCCCCTCAACTTCCACGACCGGATCACCTACCGGGGGATGATGTTCACCGGAATCCCGAACATGTTGTGGGTGTTCGGCTACTTCCGGGCCAGTTGGACCCTTCGGGCCGACCTGCTGGCCGACTTCGTGTGCCGGCTGCTCAAGCACATGGACGAGCTGGGGGTCTCGGTGGTCACACCCACCCTGCGCCCCGAGGACCGGGACATGAAGCTGCTGCCCTGGATCGACCCCGAGGACTTCAATCCGGGTTATCTGCAGCGGGGCATGCACCTCCTGCCCAAGAGGGGCGACAAGGACCCGTGGCGTCACTCCCAGGACTACTGGTCGGAGAGGGAACTGATTCCCGCCGCCGACCTCGACGACGGGACCCTGCGCTACGAGTGAGGGGCTGAATCGGGTACCAGGCGAACCCGACAGCCACAGATGTCGTGTCCGGCGGGCTCGGCCTGGGCCGCCTCTACCCGGGCTCGGGTACCAGGCGAACCCGACAGCCACAGATGTCGTACCCGACGGCCGGTCCCGCCGTCGCCATCTCGAGGGCGACCACCCCCTCGCCCCGCTCGGGTTCGGCGGGAACGAAGCGGATCTCCCCGGCGTCCAGGGCCACGGTGGACCCCGAGAGGCGCTCCTCACCCAGGAGTCGGGCCCAGCTCCGGGCCATGGTCCCGGGATCGTCGGCGGCTATGTCCACGGCGGTTAGGGCCGACACCACCCCGGTGGCGACGTGATCCCGCCAGTGGGGCCCCGCCCACGGCCAGTCGTCGGGTCGGAGGGGAGGCTGGATGGCGTCCACCGACAGGATCGTCCCCCCGATGTCCCGGGGGTGGATGTGCAGGCCATGGATCCCCCGGGCCACGGCCTCGAAGACGATCCGGGCCCCCATGGCGTCCAGTCGCCGCCTCATGGCCGGGAGGTCGTCGACCTGGAGCAGGACCATGTAGCCGCAGTCCCCTCCCCGACGGTCCATCAGGCGGCCGGCCGTGGTGCCCGGACCCAGGGGCGAGACCACCTCCAGGAACTCGTGGCCGATGGGGAACAGGACGTTGCGGAGACCGAACTCCGCCACCCCGGGGTCACGGAAACACGCTTCCACCCCCAGACGGTCGGTGATGGTGTCCTCGACCCCGACCAGATCCCGGGCCACCAACGCCACCTGACGTAGACGAATGGACATGGGGGTCACGCTCCGATGTTGGGGAAGCCGTCGGTGGGCCTTGTCCGAATCCGGCTGGCCCTGGGTTCGCTCCTGAGGGAAGGTAGCCCGGTGAGCATCGCACCGGAGTATCTCGGCGGGGGACCCCCGCCGGCGGTGGGCGCCGTCACCGCGGTTCGAACCACCGGAATCTACTGCCGGGCCGGTTGTGTGGCCCGACCCCTGCCCGCCAACACCGTCATCTACCCGAACCCGGTGGCGGCGGAGACGGCGGGCTTCCGGCCCTGCCTGCGCTGCCGCCCCGAACTCGAACCACCCCTGTCCCCCGAGGGTTTCCCCGACGGGGTGGCCCGGGCCCTGGTCCTGATCAGCGACGGCTATCTCGACGATCACACCGAGGCCCGGTTGGCGGCCCGGCTCGGCTACAGCACCCGCCATCTGCGGCGGCTGTTCCTGGCCGAGGTGGGGGCGACCCCGGCCCGGGTGGCCCGGTCCCGTCGGGCCCATTTCGCCCGCCGCCTCCTCGACGAGAGCGGGCTGACGATCACCCAGATCGCCTTCGCCGCCGGGTTCCGCAGCGTCCGTCAGATGAACCGGGTCATGGCCGAGACGTTCCGGTTCCCCCCCTCCGAACTCCGACGGCGGGGACGAAGGAATCCCGGGCCGGCGGCCGACAGTGTCGACGGTGGCCTGGAACTGCGGATTCCCCACCGGGGTCCCCTGGATTTCGGGGCCATGGCCCGGTACCTGGGCTCCCGGGCCATACCCGGGGTGGAACACGTCTCGGCGGGCGAAAACGGCCCCCGCTACTCCCGCACGGTGGCACTGTGCGGGAGTCCCGGGGTCATCGAGGTGACGTCGGGGGTGGAGAACCACACCGGGGGACACCTGGCGGTGACGGCCCATCTCCCCACCTTCGCCTCCCTCATCGACCTCGTGGCCGGGGTCCGACGTCTGTTCGGCCTGGACCGGGACCACCATCGTGCCGTGGAGGCCCTCATGGGTGACGCCTTGCTGGGGGACCTGGTTGGTGGGGCTCCCGGGTGGCGTCCCGCCGGGGCCCTCGACGGTTTCGAGACCGCGGTCCGCATCGTCGTGGGCCAGCAGATCTCCGTGGCCGGGGCCTCGACCATGACCGGCCGCCTGGCCGCCCTGGGCCCCGAGGTCGGGGGGCTGGACCGGGTGGGCCTGGGGCGCCTGTTCCCGGGACCGGAGACCCTGGCCCGGGCCGACCTGGACGGGCTGGGCTTCACCGCCGGGCGGATCCGCACCCTGAGGGCGCTGGCCACGGCGGTGGCCGAGGGCTCCCTGGTGCTCGAGCGGGGAGAGTCCATCCCCGGGGCCCGTCAGACCCTGATGGCCCTGCCGGGGGTGGGTCCGTGGACCACGGAGCTGATCGCCATGAGGATCTTCGGTGACCCCGACGCCTTCCCGGCGTCCGACCTCGGGCTGCGCAAGGGATTGGCGGCCCTGGTGGGGGCCGATTCACCGGTACCGGCGGCGGAACTGGCCGAGGTGGCCGAGCGGTGGCGTCCCCACCGGTCACTGGCCGCCGTCCACCTGTGGCGGGCCGCGGCCCTCGGGCCGGAGGGCCTGGCCCGGGTCCGGGGTTAGGTCACCGCGCCGCAGCCCCACCGTCGTGCCCCGCCGCGACCCGTCCGGTCCCGGTGCCGGCTCCAGGGGCACCCCGTGCCCACCAGTCGGCGGCTCGGGGCCGGACTCTCACGAGCCCAGCGCCACCATCAGGGGGATTCGAGGGGGAGGCTCCGCAGGCCGGCCCAGACCACGTCACCCACCTCGACGGCCAACTGGGCCGGATCCAGCTGCAGATCCGAGGCCAGCCAGTGCCGACACGTACCCTCGGCCAGGCCCACGATGCCGTGGGCTACCAGCAGACGGCGGTCGGCGGGCAGGGTGGTACCCAGCAGCCCGGCGATGGTTCGGGCCAGGAGGCGTTCGACGTCGCGTCCCCCACCGGCCAGCTTCGCGTCCCGGGTGGTGCCGTGGCCGAACAGCAGTCGGAACTCGTCGCGGTGGGCGGAGACGAAACTGAAATAGGCCTCCAATCCGGCGATGATCCGGGAGCGGGGATCGGTGCCGGTGGGGATGGCCCCGGTCACGGCCCGGGAGAGCCGGTTTCCCACCTCGGCCACCAGGTTGGCGTAGAGATCCTCCTTGGACCCGAAGTGTTGGTAGAGCACGGGCTTGGACACCCCGGCGGCCTCGGCCACGTCGTTCATGGACGCCCCGTGGTAGCCACGACGGGAGAAGACACCGAGGGCCACGTCGAGGATCTGGATTCGGCGTTCGGGGGCTGAGAGTCGCAAGTGGGGTGTCCGGGTCGGCGATGGGCGGGGCCATGGTCCCACCGGATGAATCCACTCTCAAGAACGGTCGCACCTCCCCGGGGGCGTGCGGTGGCGTCGGATGGGCGGGACCGGGGTCCCCTCCGGGGCTTCAGCGACCGGGATCCTCCCGGCGGGCCTTGGCCACCCCGTAGTGAAGGACTATCGCCGGGGCCAGAACCACCGTTCCCACGAACAGCAGGGCGGAGATGACGGTGACCATCAGGGGCGAGAAGTCCACGATGAAACCGATGACGAACAGCACCACGGCGGCGGCGAACATGAGGTACCCGGCCCGACGGGCCCTCTCGACCCAGCGGCTGATCAGTTCTCTCCGGGCCACAACCGGATCGGTCGACAAGGAACTACCTCAGTCCCCGGAACCCCAGGTGGCGGATCCGCTGACCGTACGGGTGGGTCGGGTGGTGATGGGAGGTGGTACCCGCCCCGGAGGTGGGGAGGCGGGGGGTACCGGTGCCGCCGGTCGGCGGGTCTGAACGGTCGGTGGTTCCCGGTGGGGGACCTTGATCGCCTCCGGAGGGGTGAGCCAGGGGTCGATCTCGGTGTCGGGGATGTCATCCCTCAGGTCTATGTCGGTACCCGAACCGGACGGGCCCCGTCGCTCCGAACGGGGTTTCACCAGACGGAATCCGAGATCCAGCAGACCGATGGCGACGATCAGGTCCCCGAACGTGAACACCTCGTGGACCGCCCGCACGGGAATGATGGCCGTGAGCGGCT
>JALSTE010000793.1 GCA_026983855.1 Acidimicrobiia bacterium | reverse complement strand
GGGTGGGGGGCAGGTGATCCCCGGTTGGGACCGGGGTGTGGCCGGGATGAAGGTCGGGGGTCGCCGCCGCCTGACGATCCCACCCTCGCTGGCCTACGGAAGCTCGGGGGCGGGAGGGGTCATCGGCCCCGACGAGACCCTGATCTTCGTCGTGGATCTGAGGTCCATCGGCTAGGGCCCCGGATCGGGTCCGGTTCTCACTCGGTGAGGTCGGCGGGGTCGACGATGTAGTTCCCGGCCACCACCGACACCACCGCCTCCTCCGGATCGAAGAAGACCCCCGCCGGGTCACCTCCGGCGGCGACGATGGCCATCTGCTCGCGGTACTGGCGCCGGACCATCGACACCCCGCGATCGGTGGAGGAGAGTCTCTCCTCGGAGTGCAGGGTGATCGGACCCTGCCCCACCTGGGCCTCGTAGTCGCCGGGGTACAGCTGGTGTTCCTCCTCGGTGAGGTCGAACCAGGTCTTGCCCGGGCCGTATACCGGTAGCCCCTGGGGCGGCTGGTCCTTCTTCTTGCGGAGCATGGCGTAGACCCGGGTGTGGGTGTCGTCGATGGGCAGGGCCCACGACAGGTTGTTCGTGCGACCCAGCACCGAGAGGGTCGGGGTCGGTATCACCCTCATGTTCGGGAGACGGAGTTCGGTCACCCGGTGCAGCACCTTGCCGTCGGGGAGATCGCGGTCCTGGTGGGCCACCATTCCCCACGGTTCGGCCCGGAAGTTGATCCGGGGCCAGATCTCCAGGGCCTCGTTGAACTGGATACCGCTCAGTGTCGTGTGCAGCACGAACACGTGGTAGGGGTCCATCGAGTTCTCGTGGGTCTGGAACCAGTTGCAGGGGGCCTCCACCGGCCCCCCGAAGGCGAAGTGGTCGATGATGACGATCTCCTCGTCGTCACCCAGATCGTCGAAGATGTCGTAGCGGGGGAACACCGGCTGCCGGTCAGGGGGCCCCATGTAGGCGAAGATCAGACCGTTGTACTCGTGCACGGGGTACCACGGTTGGCGATACCTCTCGCGGTTGCGCCCCCGATCAGGTTCGCAGGGCTGATCGACGCAGGTGCCGTCGGTGGCGAACAGCCAGCCGTGGTAGCAGCAGCGGATGCCCTCGTCCTCGACCTTGCCGTAGTAGAGGGTCGTACCCCGGTGGCAGCAGCGTGGGTACAGCAGCCCGGGCCGGCCGGAACGGTCACGGAACAGGATCAGGTCCTCCCCGAGGGCCCGGATCCGGGCCGGGATCCCGGTGGCCTCCTCCGAACGGGCCACCGGCTGCCAGTACCGACGCAGTAATTCGCCCCCCGGGGACCCGGGCCCGACCTCGACCAGGTCGCGGTCGTAGGTTGGCTCGGGTCGTCCGTAGGCCGTGCCCTCGTTCATGGATCCCCCTCGGATGATCGACTCGGATCACCATAGAACCCCACTGGACCCGTAGCCGAGTCGGCCCCCGAACCGGGGTCGTCAGCGGTTGATCCCAGTATCTGATGACCCCCCGGTAACCGTGTCGGTCGAGGCCCGGCCCCTTCTCGTTTCTCCGATGCGGCGGGCGGTGGATAGGCCCAGGGCGGCCATCGCCAGTACCGAGATGGGGAGCTTCCCGAGGCGCACCGCCCAGGTCAGCCCCTCCCGCAGTTGCACCTCGGCCGACACCACCCCGGGGTCCTCCAGCCCGGTTCGCCCCACGACCGACCCCTCGGCGTCGACGATGGCGGAGTATCCCGTCGTGGAGGACTGCACGACCCACCTTCCGGTCTCCACGGCCCGGAGTCGGGCCGAGGCCAGACTCTGCTCGGGGACGAGGGTCGTGGTGTAGCTCGACGCCAGGGTGGGATTGGTGACCACCCGCGCCCCGGCCAGGACCCCGCTGCGGACCCGGTCGGGGAAGTAGATCTCGAAGCTGATGGCCACCCCGACCGGGCCCACCGGGGTGGCGACGATCCCCGGACCCTCGCCGGGAATCGCCTCACGGGGGATGAGGCTCAGGTCGGCGAAGCGGTCGATCACCGAGCGAAGGGGGACGTACTCCCCGAAGGGGACCAGGTGAACCTTGTCGTAGCGCTCGTCGATGGACCCGTCGGGCTCCACCACCACGACCGCATTGCGGAACCTTCTCTCGCCGATGACCCGTTCGGTCACACCCACTACCAGGGAACGTCGACCGGAGACGGCCAGCTCTGACAGCACCTTCGCCGCCGGGGAGTCGATGAACGGCCCGTCGACGGTGACCGCGCTCTCCGGCCACACCGCCAGCACACCCGGTTCCAGGTCGCTCATGGCCGAGATCTGGCGCTCGAACACCGTGCCCAGGTTCGAATTGACGGCGTGGGTCCCCAGCGGGCCGCCACCCTGGACGGCGGCCATGGCCGCCGTCCCCACCTCGTGGCCCCGGGGGGCCAGACCGGCCAGACCCAGGACCGCGGCCACCGCCACGATCCCCAGCACCCCACCCCTCCGATCACCGCCGTACAGCATGACGATCACCGCCGCCAGGAGACCAACCGTGGCGATGAGGCCGAGTGATCCCGATACCCGGGCCACGGGTAGTAACGGCCCCCCCACCTGGCCCAGGGCGAGATTGCCCATCGGGACACCGCCGAAGGGGATCACCCATCTCCAGGCCTCCCCGACCACCAGGGCCGCCGGGGCCAGTATCAGGGCCGCCCGGGTACGGGGCACCAGAGCCAGGGGAAGGGCCATAAGGGCGGCCTCGATCGGAATCGAGATCAGAAATCCCGGGGCGGTGAGTTCCGTCATCCACGCCAGACTCACCACGAAGTAGGCGGCCATGAAGGCCCAGGCGGAGCTGAGTCGCCTCCCGAACCGTTGGTCTCCGGCTTTCGTGACAGCCCCGTGGTCGGGGGTCGGGGATCGGTCGCGGTTGATGAGGACGATACCCGCCGCCACTCCCAGCGGAGCCAGGGGCCAGAAGCCCCACGGGGGCAGAGAGAGGGCGGTGACCACGCCGGCCAGGGCGAGGAGAACAGGTCGGATCAGACGCCGGGTCCCAGTCGGTGTGGCCCCGTCGCCGACGGCCGGCGGTCTCCCGGCCCTAGCGGGTTCCGCAATCGTGTGGCCCGAATCGTTCATGGGCGGGGGAGACGATCGAGAAGGGACCCGGCGGCACCCGTGCCCGTCCTGAGCTGGGCCGACAGCCCGGTGCCCTCGAAGGTGAGGGACGCCAACTCGACGCCCGGCATGTTCGATCGGACCTCGGCCAGTATCCGTCCCAGCCGGCCCCGGTGGCCCGGTGCCATCCGGGGGAACTCCCAGTGGCGACGGTTCACGTGCCATTCGCGGACTCGACCCTCGAAACCGAGCACGGTTGACAACTCGTGGCCCAGGGCGTCGATCAGCTCATCGTCGTCGAGCTGGGTGCAGCGGTCATCGCCCAGATGCCCGGCCACGATCCGTACCACCGTGGGGCTTGACCGACCGTCGTTGGCCCGGAGCTGGATCCGGGAGCTCAACCGACCCTCGGAGAAGGGCAGGGCGATGTCGGTTGTGGGCGACCCACTCATGGGATCTCCGCTCCGGGGGTGGTCGTGAACTCCTCCCGCGGGGCTGATTCCCGTTCCCCGGAGCGAAGCGGGGTCCAGGGCCAGCACCGCGGTGGCGATCGGCGCGTAGTCGATCGCGGAAAGGGTACGGGCGGCATCGGGGCAGCGTGGCGCGACCAGTTGGGCGGCCCTCGGGGCCGGTAGGGCGATGACGATACCGTCGGTCGTGAACTCCTCGCCCCCTTCGAGGACCACCCGATGGGACCCCTCCCTGCCTCCCCGGGACTCGATGGATCTCACCTTGGTACCCGTACGGAGATTCTGGTCGGCCAGGGAGTCCACGAGGCGGTCGACCAGGGACCGGAGGCCTCGACGCAATGTGCCCTGGGTCCGGGGTGGCTCGGTGGTTCCTCGTCCCTCCTCGGCCCGCAGCCCGGCGATCAGACTGCGGTTCCGCCGCGCCGCCGCCGCCAACCTCGGGGTGGCCGCGGCGGCACTGAGCTCCCATATTCCACTCCCGAAGGTGGTACCGATCACGGGCTCGACCAGGTTGGTGGCGAACTCCCGCCCCAGTCGTCGGGTGACCAGGTCTCCCACGCTCTCGTCGACCCCGGGCCAGTCATCGGTCCTCAGCCGGTCCAGACCGGCCCGGGCCAGACCCGCCGGGGAGATCAGGCCGCTCCCGGCCACGGGGCGCAGGTGGAGGGGGACCCCCTCGATCGATCCGTCGGGCACCCGGTGGAGTGCGCCCCGGAGCAGGACATGGCGTCGGGGTCGGGCTTCCATCACCAGGTCGTGGCCGACGCCGAGTCTCTCCATGAGCGCCACCGGGGTGGGATCGGCGCCGGAGGGGGAGGACAAACCGCCGGGTGGGAGCGGCCCGGCCGGATCCTCCCGGGGATCCAACCCCAATTCCACCACCTGCCCACCGGTGGTCACCGACCTCACCTCGCCGCCGAGTCGTGGGGACTCCTCGATGACGGTGACCCGTACCGGTACCGGACCCGTGATCAGCCGGTGGGCGGCCACCAGACCGGTGAGGCCACCGCCGATCACCGTCACGTGGGGTGTGTTCACGGCCCCTCGATCCCTCTGACCGACGGAGGTTGGTGGCCGCTCAGCTCAATCATCTCAGTCAGCGGTCGTGGCCGAGCCCTCTTCATGGACCAGCTCGACGATTCGGCTCAGGATCCCGGGGTCGGTCTCGGGAAGTACCCCGTGACCGAGGTTGAACACGAAACCGGGGTGACCACCGTTGTCCCCGAGGACCCGGCGGACCCGTTGGGCCACCGTCGGCCACGACGCCATACAGGCGGCGGGATCCAGGTTGCCCTGCAGGACGACCCTGCCCCCGGTGCGACGTCGGGCCTCGTCGAGGGGGATCCTCCAGTCGATCCCCACGACGGTGGCCCCGGTCTCGGCGAACAGGGTCAGCAGTTCACCGGTTCCGACTCCGAAATGGGCCATGGGGACCCCGAGTGGGGCGAGCTCGTCGAAGATCCGGCGGGAGTGGGGCGCCACGAACTCGGCGTAGTCCCGGGGGGAGAGGGCCCCGGCCCAACTGTCGAAGAGTTGCAGGGCGCTCGCCCCGGCCAGAACCTGGGACCGGATGGAGGCGATGGAGAGGTCCGCCAGGCGATCCATCAGACGGTGCCACAGCTCGGGACGATCGAGCATCAGGGCCTTGGTCCGTCCGTAGGTCCGGGACGGTCGACCCTCCACCAGGTAGGAGGCGAGGGTGAAGGGCGCCCCGGCGAAGCCGATCAGGGGAACGTCCAGCTCGGCGGCGAGAATCCGGACCGTGGCCTCGACGTGGGCCAGGTCAACCCCAGGTTCCACCGGCCGGAGTCGGGCCAGGTCGGCCTCACGGTCGAAGGGTCGGTCGATGACCGGACCCACGCCGGGGACCACGTCGACCCCGAACCCGATGGCCTGGAGGGGGACCACGATGTCGGAGTAGAGGATGGCGGCGTCCACCCCGTGCCTGCGCACCGGCTGCATGGTGATCTCGGCGCTGAGTTCGGGATCGGCGATGGTGTCCAGGATGCTCCCCTCCCGGCGGAGGGCCCGGTATTCGGGCAGGGAGCGTCCGGCCTGGCGCTGAAACCACACCGGCACCCGGGAGGGTCGCTGACCCCGGCAGGCCCGCAGGTAGGGGCTGTCCGCCAGGCGGTGGGAGGGATGATCGGCGGGCAGTGGTGAGTCCGCGGTTCGAGCCGGGGCCGGGTCGACTGCGGGTTTGCCGGGGGTCATGACCCGAAACGCTACCGGCCGGACGCCGGGCCCGAACCCGGTGCGGCCCGCAGGTCTGCCGGGGCCCTCCCGCCGGTAGACTGCGAGGCCGTCCAAATCGAGGGTGAGGGCGGGACCGAGACGCATCCGGAGGGTCCCACACCATCAGCACCTCGGCGAGGGCCGCCGGCCCCGAACGGAGATCAACCAGGAGCGGAGGACGATCGTGAGGCGTGAAACGGTGCGACCCGGTCATCGCCGACCGGTCCCGAGGGTGATGATTTCTTGAGCAGACACCCCGATCTGGAATCCGAACAGGCCTACATAGACCGGGCCTATGAGCACCTGGAGCAGGCGCGTCTGAGGGCGATCAACCTGAGGTCCATGGTTGAGGTCGGGCGGGGGGGCACGACCCAGGCCCGCTACGAGAGGGACGTGATCGAGGAACAGATCATGAACCGGCTGAGCCGGCTGCAGCTCGGATCGGCCTCCCTGGTGTTCGGCCGGATCGACACCGAGGAGGGGGAGCAGTTCCACATCGGACGTCTGGCCGTGGCCGATGAGCACCAGGAACCGGTGGTCGTGGACTGGCGGGCTCCGGTGGCGGAGGCCTTCTACCGGGCCACCGGTCGGGATTCCATGGGCCTGGTTCTGCGCCGCCACTTCGTGAGCCGGGGTCGGGAGTTGATCGACATCGAGGACGAACTGTTCGACCTCGACCGTCTCGATGACACGTACCAGGGGCACGGGGCCCTGGTGGCGGCCCTGGAGCAGAACCGAGATGGCCAGCTCCGCGACATCGTGGCCACGATCCAGGGCGAGCAGGACGAGATCATCCGTCACCGGCTGAAGGGCACCGTGGTCGTCCAGGGTGGTCCCGGTACCGGCAAGACGGTCGTGGCCCTCC
>JALSTE010000792.1 GCA_026983855.1 Acidimicrobiia bacterium | reverse complement strand
CGGTCCCCGGTCGAAGTGACTCCGGGAGACGGGTGGGATTCAGACGTCCCGGAGACCGTCGAAGACCAGGGCTACGGCCAGCACGGTAAGAGCCGCGCCGTTGAGCCGGGCCAGGGCCCCCCAGATCCCTCTCCGCAGACTCGACACACGGGATGCGGCCACCGCCACAACCCCACCCAGGAGGGCCCCCAGGACGGCGAACACGACCCCGCGGTCCACTCCGATCGACGTGAACGCCAGCACCGTCTCGGGCCCCAGGAGAACCGGGTAGAGCACCGGCACCAGTCCACCGGCGAGCACCCTGGTGGACTCCTCACCGAGTCCGGCGCCCGCCAGCCGGACAAGACCCGCCGCCGCCATGACCAGGCCCGCCGCGATCCGGTACGACTCATGGTCGACGCTCCCCCACTCCAGGAGCGGCCCGGCCCACCAGGCGAGCAGCCCGGCCACACCCACCATGGTGGCGGTGGCCCGGGTGACCAGTTGCCGTCTCTCCCCCGGAGACAGGCCCGACAGGGCGGCGGGCAGACGGGCCCACCCCACCGACACGACAATCGTGAGGAGTAGTCTGAGGGTCATGGTTCGGCACCTCGGCGGGGTCGGGACAGGGCGGCCATCGGCAGGGGATCACCCCGGGGATCAGCGGCGTCGAACACCCCGATGATCGCCGCCAGGGCCGAGATCGAGTGCTGCTGGTCGTCGATCTGGGTGACGTCCCGCCGGAACCAGGCCCCGGCCGCCTCGGGAGGCACACCCTCACCGGGCCGCACCTGCCGGCTGACCATCAGACCGGCGACGCACAGCAGACGTTGCCGGAGTTCGGCCCGGACCGGTGATAGGGAGTCGACTCGCGGGGCCATCCGCCACAATGCCGCCGTGCCCTCGCCCATGGCCCCCACCCCGGCCCCCAGGGCCTGATTCCAGCGAATGAGGTTCTGGACACCCGAGGTCCGGCGCTGCGACTCCACCCGGCTCATCAGGGCCATGTCACCAGCCAGCCTGCGGAGATACTCGAGCTCGGCGGCGTCGGGATTCCTCTCCAGGGCGTCGAACCCGTAGGCCGCCCAATGGTCGGGTAGACGCAGTAGGTAGCCCTCCTTGGCCCGCCGACCCTCGACGATGTACCTGCCCGTGGCCGAGGCGGCGTCCCCCCAGCCCTCGTCGGGAAACTCCTGGTCCAACAGGGCCAGGGCCCAGAACGTCTCCCCGGTGGCGAAGGGGCCGTAGCGACCGGGGACGGGTTCTCCCGTCTCCCGATTCCAGAAGGCCCGCACCGCGCCGTCGGCCTCCTGTTGGGACACGAGGAAACGACCGGCGGCCCTGAGAGTGGGATCCAGGTCGCGGCGACCGGTCAACCGCCGGCGGTACACCATCGAACTGACCATCAACGCCGTGGCGCCGGTCCGGACCCCGAAGCCGGGGGCGGTGAACGCCACCATGCCGCCCGCCCCGTCGATCACGCCGTTGACCGTGCCGTCGTCCATGCCGTCGATCTCGATGAGATTTCCCAGCATGTAGTTCAGCCCGGCGTCGGCGGTGGTCACCCAGGGGTCCGTCGGGGTGGCGGCGGCGCTGTACAGGGAGCTGACCAAACCGGCGTGACGGATCAGGTTGTAGGTGCCGAGGTCGGTGTCGGTGGCCCGGTCGTACCGGTACAGGAACGTTCCATCGGCCCTCAGATTGGCCGTGGCCCACGAGGTGGCGCTCCGGAGGGCCGTCTCCACATCGTGCCGGGTCACCGCCGGGCAGTCCTGGGCCGGAACCAGGCCCACCCGAAACGCCGTCATCCCGACGATCCAGGCCGCGAGATGCCGCATCCATCGGTTACGGAGAAGCGCCATCGGCGGCACGATAGCCCGATGGGCCGTACCGCGGTCGACCAAGGGGGCGAGGACGCGGGAGGATGGTCCCGTGGACACCGGATCGGGCAACGACGCGTCGGTGGGGCGCGGGACCCCGCCGCGTCCGGTCGCCGTCCTCCTCACCGCTCTGGTCGCTCTGGCGGTCCTCTCCCCCGCCCTGCTCGCCCGGGGTGACGACTTCCCCCTGTCACCTTTCCCCATGTTCTCCCGTGCGGTGGCGCCCGTCGGTGGGATCGACACCGTCGTGGGGCTGACCGCGGCGGGCCACACCGTGCGGCTGCCACCGGAGATCGCCGCCGGCACCGACGAGGTCATAGTCGCGGGGTCGGTGGTGACCCGGGCCGTGGCGGAGGGACCGGGCGCCCTGGCCCGCCTGTGCGGGGCCGCGGCCTCCCGACTTGCCTCCGATCCGTCCCCGCTCCACGCCGAGGTCGTGAGGGTGGAGATCCGCAGTGAGACCTACGACGCCATCGCCTGGTTCAAGGGGCATCGATCCCCCCTATCGGTGGAGGTTCGTGCCGGTTGTCGGGTGCCGCGGTGAGTCGGACGGCGGGGGGCACGGCACCCGGATCCCGGGGTGGGGGTCCGGAGGCCCCGAAGGGGTGGTTCGGGCGCTGGTGTGGGGAGGCCCCGGCGGACCGCCTGGGGGCGGTGAGGATCCTCAGCTTCGGATTCGCCCTGGTCTACCTGTTGATCCGGGCCCCGGCCGTGATGGCGGTGACCAGTCTGGAGGAGTCCCGGTTCGTACCCGTGGGTCCGGTCGTGCTGTTGTCGCGCCCCGTGGGAGCGGGGACCACCTTCGTTCTGCTGGTCGTCACGACCGTGGCCCTGCTGGGGGCGACCCTCGGGTACCGCTGGCGTCTGAGCGGGCCGGTGGCCGCCCTCGGTGTCCTCTGGCTGTTGAGCTACCGGCTGAGCTGGGGTCAGGTGCTCCACACCGAGAATCTGCTGGTGCTGCACCTGCTCATCCTGGCGGGGTCACCGGCGGCCGACGCCATGGCCCTCGATTCGGGTCGTCGGGACCCGGGGCGGACGCCGGACCGGGGATGGGTGTACGGCTGGGTGCTGCAACTGATGGGTCTGGTCACCGTGCTCGGCTATGCCCTGGCCGGGTACGCCAAGCTGCGCAACGGTGGCATGGCCTGGCTCAACGGTGACGTCCTCGGCAGCCACATCGCCCTCGACAATCTGCGCAAAGCCCTCTTCGGGGAGCCGTACAGCCCTCTTGGGGGTTGGCTCACCCGCTTCGGGTTCGTGTTCGCCCCCATGGCCTGGGGGGCCATGGTCCTGGAACTGGGTGGGGTGGTCGCACTGTGGCCGGGACGTCTCCGCCGACTCTGGGTGTGGGCCGTGTGGGGGTTCCATGTGACGGTCCTGGCCCTGATGGCAATCGTCTTTCCCTACCAGCTGAGCGGGGTCGCCTTCGCATCGTTCTCCCGACCCGAGATCATCCTCAGGTCGGGTCGCCGGGCCCTGACCAAGGCCCTGAGGGGTGGAAGCGCGTCAGGGCCCCGCGACCCGGTGGTAGCGGGGCCCTGATCTCGGTCCGTCGGGACCGGCGGGTGCTTCGGTCGACCCTGCCGAATCCGGGGGACTCGGAGGGCGGCGACGGAGTCGGGGTCAGCTGCCGATCTCGGCCATGCGCTCCAGGGAGATGTCGCAGGCGTCGAGGGCATCGAAGATGAAGTTGGGATCGACCTCATCGGCATTGAGGCTGCCGAGGTCGATCTCCCCGATGATGCACTCGGCCTCGTCCTGGGTGAATCCGCTCTCAACGAGGCCGGCCACCATCTGCTCACCGAGCGTTCCCCCCGTAAGTGGGCTGGAGTCACCCGAGGAGCTGTCGGCCATGGCGCCGGAGTCACCCGAGGAGCTGTCGGCCATGGCGCCGGAGTCACCCGAGGAGCTGTCGGCCATGGCGCCGGAGTCACCCGAGGAGCTGTCGCCTGCGGTCGGGCCGGGGTCAGCCGAGGAGCTGTCGGCAATTCCGCAGACGTCCCTGCCGTAGGCGTCCATGGCGTCACTGGCCTTGTTGAACTCCGGGCTGTTCAGGAGGCTGGCGTCCACCTTGGTTATGTCGTAGTCATTGGCCTCGAGCTGCTTCTTGAGCTCCTTTATCCCCGTCACCAGGGTCTCGGCGTCTCCCTTGATCTCGGCGGGGGCCACCTTGATGGCATCCTCCATCATCGGCAGCACCTCGTCGAAGGTCTTCTTGAACTGCTCGTTCATGGGCAACGACTCGGCGTCGATCTTGTTGGTGGCGGCGTCGATCTTGCGTGACTGGGCGCAGAACGCCTCCTGGGAGGCCTCGACTCCCCCGGATCCTCCGCCGCAGGCGGCGGCCAGCACCACCAGGGCCGTGAGTAGGGCCACGAGTTTCTTCATCTGTGTTTCCTCAGGTTGGTTGGAGGGGGTGTGTCCCCCCGGGTCTGGTCGGCCCCGCGTGTCATCTGTGTAGGGGTTGAGGGCCGTTGGGCTTCCGGACGCCGTGGACCCGGCTGGGTTACGCGACCGATCCATCGCCGGCCCGGGAGGGTCACGGTCCCGATGGATCGCTGTTCGGCTGATGAAGCTCAGTCGTCGGATCCGCCGGGATCCCGGGGCGGGATCACCTCGGGAGTCGGGTCGAAGTCCGCCCCCCAGATCAGGGCGGCGTCGACCAGTTCGTGGCGCTGGAGGTAGCTGGATACGAAGGCCTGGATCGTCGCCCCGGCGGGCAGCGCCAGCAGGGCCCCCACCGGACCGAGTATGCCGGCCCCGGCGATCACGGCCCCGAAGGCCACGGCGGGGTGGATCTCCATGGTCTGGGCCGTGACCCGGGGAGCGAACAGATAGTTCTCGATCTGCTGGTACACCACGATGACGATCAGGACCCAAAGGGCGCTGATCGGATCATTCAGCAGAGCGATCAGTATCGGGAACAGGCCGGCCAGGTAGGTGCCCACCACGGGTATGAACTGCGAGACCACACCGACCCATATGGCCAGGGCCAGGGGGAAGGGGACACCCAGCAGGGCCAGGGCCGCCCAGTGGAAGAGCATCGACAGCAACGAGAGCAGGGCCCGGCTGTAGATGTAGCCGCCGGTCTTGTCGATGGCGATGTTCCACACCCGCAGCACCTCGATCTGGTGGCGGGGGGCCAGCACCGAACAGATGGAGGCCCGGAGGCGGGGCCCGTCGGCCACGAGGTAGTAGGTGAACAGCACCACGGTCAGCCCCTTGAAGAGCAGCCCCACCACCGTGGTGCTCAGATCGACGAGATTACCGGCCAGATCCTGGGCCAGGGATCCCCCGGGACCGTCGGGCTGGAACTGGGCGATCAGACCCTGGGCGTCGATCTGCACGTTGAACTGTGATTCGGCCCAGGATTGGATGTCCTCGATGTAGGTGGGGGCCTGGTCTATGAGCCGCTGGATCTGATCGGCCAGGACCGATCCCATGGCGAAGAGGAAGCCGGCGAGCAGGAGAACCACACCGAGAAAGACGGCGGCGGTCGCCACTCCCCGGCGCCATCCCCGGCGGGAGAGGCGGTTCACCGCCGGTTCCATGGCGAAGCTCAGGAACAGCGACACGAGGATCATGAGGAGAAGGGACCGCAGCCGGGCCACCAGCCAGGTGAACACGGACAGGGAGAGGATCCCCACCATGAACAGCAGAATCGCCCGGGGAATCCAGCGGGGCATCCGGTCCCGCTCGGAGAGCACCACCTCGGGCACCGGCTCTGAGGACTCGTCGCCCGCTGGGCCGGGGTTCTCCGGATCGGGCACCCCGGGAATGTCGAAGGACGTCATCGCGCCTCGGCCAGGTGGGTCAGCAGAGCCTCATGGATGGGCCCGTTGGTGGCCAGGCCGCTGCCCTCGCTGTGGCTCCGTATCCCCCCCAGGGAGGTGAATCGTCCCCCGGACTCCTCGAGGATCACCCCCATGGGAGCGAGATCCCATTCCGAACAGATCGGGTCGATCATGGCATCGGCCTGCCCGGTGGCGACCATGGCGTAGCCGTAGGCGTCACCCCAGGTCCTCATGTGCACCCCGGCCCGGTGGAGCGACACCAACTGAGATTCGGTGGCCAGACCCCAGTCGCTGGCGCACACCAGGGAACCACGCAGGTCGGAGGTGGCCGAGACCGAACACCGCGTTTGATCGTTCCAGCAACCCTCGCCCCGCCCGGCGAACACGCGGCGCCCGAGGGCGGGCAACTCGATGACCCCCACCACCGGCCCCTCGGCGTCCATGACCGCCACCAGGGTGGCGTACAGGGGAACTCCCCGGATGAATCCGAAGGTGCCGTCGATGGGATCGACGATCCAGGTGAGACCGGAGGTGCCGTCGATACGCCCGAATTCCTCGCCGATCACGGCGTCGCCGGGGCGACGTCGGGACAGGTAGTCCCTGACCATCGTCTCCGCCGCCCGGTCGGCCTCGGTGACCTCGGTGCCGTCGGCCTTGTCGTGGACGACCAGATCACCCCGACGGAACCAGTCGAGGGTCAGCGAACCGGCGGCACGGGCCAATTCGACGGCCTCCTCCATCAGATCTCGGGTTCGGGTGGACGGCACGCCACTGATTGTCGCGCGAACCGGCACTCGCGGGTGGGAGGACCACCGTCGGGGATTCCCCCCGGGTGGCGCGGCCGCGGAACACGCCGCTTCCTCGTCGGGGCCGTCGCTCCGGGGATTCCCCCGGGTGGCGCGGCCGCGGAACACGCCGCTTCCTCGTCGGGGCCGTCGCTCCGGGGATTCCCCCGGGTGGCGCGGCCGCGGAACACGCCGCTTCCT
>JALSTE010000791.1 GCA_026983855.1 Acidimicrobiia bacterium | reverse complement strand
CGACAACCCTGAGTTCTCAGAGCAGGGATTCGCGCAGCCGGTCTGAGTTCTCAGAGCAGGGATTCGTGCAGCCGGTCTGAGTTCTCAGAGCAGGGATTCGTGCAGCCGGTCTGAGTTCTCAGAGCAGGGATTCGCGCAGCCTGAACTTCTGCACCTTGCCGCTGGGGGTGGTGGGGAACTCCTCGATCAGCACCAGGGCCTCGGGCCAGAACTGCTTGGTGACCTTCTCCCCGGCCAGCAGGTCGGTCAGGTCGCCCAGGGTCGGGGCCCGGCCGGGGACGGGTACGACGAAGGCGCAGGCGATCTCCCCCAGGCGGGCGTCGGGTTTGCCCACTATCGCCACCCCGGCCACGTCGGGATGTCTCAGCAGGAGGTCCTCTATCTCCTTGACCGGTACGTTCTCTCCCCCTCTGATCACCAGGTCCTTGGACCTACCGGTTATGCGCAGGTAGCCGTCGGCGTCGAGACGGGCCCGGTCACCGGTCATGAACCAGTCGCCGTCGTAGAACTGGTCGGTGAACTCCCGTCCCTGTACGTAGCCGACGAACTCGAACACCCCCCGGCACTCCAGATCGCCCTCCACTCCGGCGGGTACCGGCTCGCCGTCGGGTCCCACCACCCGGATCTCGTTTCCCGGGAGCGGGGCCCCGTCGGTGGAGGAGATCTTCTCGGGCGGGTCCCCGGGCCGGGTGGTGGTCATCAGCGACACCTCGCTCATTCCCCAGCCCGGCATGACCTGGGCCGGCAGCTCCCGGGCGGCCCGCTCCAGCAGGGGGCCGGGGATGGCGGCCCCGAAGCAGCCGAAGACCCGGAACGACGACAGGTCGTGTTCGGACAGATCGGGCACCGACAGCACGTCGGCCAGGAAGGGGGCGGCGCCGAACGACAGTGAGATCCGGTGCTGCTCGACCAGCTCCACGAAGTGGGCGGGATCCCACACCTCCTGGAATACCCCGGTGATGCCGGCCTGGACGCAGAGTCGGGCCCCGAACAGGTAGCCGGTCTGGTGGGCGAAGGTAGAGGCCATGTGGGCCACGTCACCGCTGGTGATGCTCTGGCTGTCGATCATGGCCTGGGTGCCGATACCGAGGGTGTTGTGGGTGTGTAGCACCCCCTTGGGGGTTCCGGTGGTACCCGAGGTGAAGATCAGCTCGGCCACGTCGTCGGGGGACGGGGCCAGCAGATCCAGGGTGTCGGAATCGATCCCGGAGCGGCGACCGGCGTCCAGCAGATCGTCCCACGTGCGGGTGCCGGCCCCCTCGTCCCCGCCGATCACCACGATCTCCCGCAGGGAGGGCGTGACCTCGGCCAACTCGGCGTGGAGAGCGGGGAAGTCGAAGCCCCGGAAGGAGGCGGGAACCACGGTCAGAACCGGCCGGGCCAGCTCGTACATCCCGGTCAGCTCCCGCAGGCGGAAGATCGGGGCGACGGGGTTCATGACCGCCCCGATCCGTTCGACCGCCAGCATGAGCACGACGAACTCGTTCCAGTTGGGTAGCTGGGCCCCGACCACGTCCCCGGGTCGCACCCCCAGTCCCAGGAGGGCCGAGGCCACCAGGTCGGTCTGTTCGGCCAGCTCCCCGAACGTCAGCACCCCCCGGGCGTCGATGGTGGCCGGTCGGGTGGATTCCTCCAGCACGGCCTCGTCGAGGAACTGCTGGAGTCTCCGGTCGGCCCAGAAACCCCGTGAGGCCTCGATACGGGCACTGGTGAGTGTGGTCTCGAAGAACATGGTCTCCCCCTTGTTCCTGGCTGGGTCTCGTCTCCCCGGTCGTCCCCCGGTGGCTCGGTCCCCCCGGTGACCGGCTAGCGGAATCGGCCGAAGTCCGGAGGCCGCTTCTCGTTGAACGCCTGGTTGCCCTCCATGGCCTCGGGGCTCTCCACGAACAGGTCGAGGGCGTCGAAGGCCACCGACCCGATCCCGGCGTCGGATTCGCTGGCGGCGTTGAAGGAGTGCTTGATCACCTTCAGCGCCGTGGGGCTCAGGGCCAGAGCCTCGTCGGCCCAGGCCCTCACCGTCGAACGCAACTCCGACATCGGGACCACCGCGTTCACCAGACCCCACTCCAGGGCGGTGGCGGCGTCATACTGGCGGCAGAACATCCACACCTCACGGGCCCTCTTCTCCCCGATCACCCGGGCCATGTAGGCGGTGCCGAAACCGGCGTCGAATGAGCCCACCTTCGGTCCGGTCTGGCCGAAGCGGGCGTGGTCGGCGGCGATGGTGATGTCGCAGAGCATGTGCAGGACGTGGCCCCCTCCGATGGAGTAGCCGTTCACGGCCGCTATCACCGGCTTGGGGACGTCCCTGATGACCCGGTGGAGGGTCTCGACCTCGAAGAGGCCGGTCTCGGTGGGGCCGTAGTCGCCGGTCTCGGCCCTCTGCTTCTGGTCCCCCCCGGTGCAGAAGGCCTTCTCCCCGGCCCCGGTGAGGGCGATCACCCCCACGTCGGAATCGGCCCAGGCGGCCTTGAACGCCCGGATCAGCTCATCGACGGTACGGGCCCGGAAGGCGTTGTACCGCTCCGGTCGTTCGATGACGATCCACGCCAGACCATCGTCGACCTCATAGCTGATGTCGGTGAATTCCGAGATCTCCACTGGGGTGCCTTTCCATGTTCGGCTGGGTGTCCGCGGTGTGGGGAGCCTCCGGCCCGACCGGGTGTCGGGGATGTTCGGTGTATCCCGGTGCCCTGACCGTCCTGCCCCTCTCCGATGGTCTAGCAGGGGACCGTCGGCTCGTCCCAGTTCAGCGGTTCGGGATTGCCTACCCGGGGCCGGGCGGGGCACGATGGCCGTGCCATGGGGTGCACCCCCGGGGAACGACAGGGGCAGGAGGGGTAGAAGATGACGCTGAGCGAGGCGTACTGGCACTCACACGACGAGGGCACGCGGTTGGTGGACATGACCGTGGGGGGGATGCTGGCCGAGGCGGCGGCCGAGGTGCCCGACCTCACGGCCCTGGTGGAGGGAATCCCCGATCCGGGGGCCCGGCGCCGCTGGACATACGCCGAACTGCTGAGTGCGTCGGAGGGGGTGGCCCGGGCCCTGCTGTCGCGTTTCGAACCCGGGGAGAGGGTGGCGGTGTGGGCCCCGAACGTGGCCGAGTGGGTGATGCTGGAGTTCGGTTGCGCCCTGGCCGGGGTGGTGCTGGTCACGGTGAACCCGGCCCTGAGGGCGGCCGAGGTCAGCTACATACTGGGCCAGTCCCGGGCCTCTGGGATCTTCGTCATGGACGAGTTCCGGGGCAACCCGATGCTGGCCACCGTCGGGGCCATTCAGGCCGACCTGCCCGAGTTGAGGGAGATCATCCCCCTGAGCGGTTGGGAGGAGTTCCTGGCCACCACCTCGGGTCGTCCCGAACTACCCGAGGTCCGGCCCGGGGACCCGGTGCAGATCCAGTACACGTCGGGCACCACCGGATTCCCCAAGGGGGTGCTGCTCCACCACCGGGGGATAGTTAACAACGCCCGGCTCACCGCCCAGAGGGCCGGGGTGACCGAGTTCGCCCCCTGGCTCAACCCGATGCCGTTGTTCCACACCGGGGGGTGTGTGCTGGGCGCCCTGGGCGCCGTTTCCCGCCGGAGCGCCCACGTACCGGTACTGGCCTTCGACCCGGCCCTGGTGATGGAGTTGATCGAGACCGAGGGGTGCCAGGTGATGGGAGCGGTCCCGACCATGCTCATCGCCATGATGGAACACCCCGATTTCGCCACCCGTGATCTCTCCTCCCTGAAGGCCGTCATCTCCGGGGGTTCCACGGTGCCCGCCCCCCTGGTGAGGAGGATCGAGGAGGAACTGGGGGTGGACTTCACCATCGTCTTCGGTCAGACCGAGTGCAGCCCGGTGGCCACCATGACCCGCACCACCGACTCCCTGGAGGACAAGGCGGAGACCATCGGTCAGGCCCTGCCCCACACCGAGGTGAGGATCGCCGATCCCGAGACGGGGGCCACCCTGGGGGTCGACGAGCCGGGGGAGTTCCTCACCCGGGGATATCACGTGATGCTGGGCTACTTCGAGATGCCCGAGGCCACCGCCGAGGCAATCGACCCCGAGGGCTGGTTGCACACCGGGGACCTGTGCACCATGGACGAACGGGGATACTGCCGGGTGGTGGGCCGGCTCAAGGACATGATCATCCGGGGAGGGGAGAACATATACCCCCGCGAGATCGAGGACCTGCTCTTCTCCCACCCAGCGGTGGCCGAGGTGGCGGTGGTGGGGGTGCCCGACGAGAAGTGGGGGGAGCAGGTGGCGGCCTTCGTCCGTCTGGTCGAAGATTCGGTCAGCCACCGGGAGCTCTTCGACTTCTGCCGGGAGGGGCTGGCTCCCCACAAGACACCGCGTCACTGGGTCACCGTCGACGAGTGGCCCATGACCGGTAGCGGGAAGATCCAGAAGTTCGCCCTGGTGGAGAAATGGGTGGCGGGGGAGTTCGACGCCTCGGGGATCTGACCCTGATCCAGCCGCCGTGGCCGTGCCCCTGCCCCTTGGTGGTGCCCCATGAACGCGGTCGGTGACGGGGGTCGGGTGCGTGTCACGTTCGGCGTGTATCGTCTGTCGATGCCGTCCGCTGGCCCCCGTGCCGTGGCGGTGGTGGCAACTACTCCGGGATGATCGAGTGACTGACGCATACACCGAATACCCCGCCGAGGACCCGTCCCTGCGCCGGGCGGTACTGGTGCTCAAGAGGTGGGGTGGGCTGGTGGTGGTGGCGGCCCTGGTCGCCGCGGCCCTGGTGTACGTGTCCCAGAGGGACCAGACGTCCTACTACCGGTCCTCGGGCACCATAGAACTCACCGACGAGGTGGCCACGGGGATCACCGTGGCCGGATCCAAGCGGGACGCCCTGCTCCAGATCCAGGCCCAGCAGCTCATCATCACCTCCCAGGCCACCCGGGACCAGCTCGACGCGGCCCTGGGGGACCGGGCGTCGGAGTTGCGCTCCATCTCGGTGAACACCCCCGAGGACACCCCGGTCATAACCATCACCGTGGAGGCCGACTCCCCCGAGGTGGCCAAGGACGCCCTGAGCGAACTGCTGGATCTGTACGTCGCCGGTCGCATCGCCGAACAGCAGGCGAAGCTGGAGGCCGAGCTGGAGCCCCTCCGGGCCCAGCAGCAGGAGCAGGAGGACAAGGTCCGGTCGCTCACCGAGGAGCTGAACGCCACCCGGGCCACCGCCACCCAGGACGAGATCTCGGTGCTGGAGAAGCGCACCGCCGACGCCCTCGACCGGCTGGACACCTACGACACCGCCATCCAGGAGCGGGAGTTCCTCAAGTCCACGGCCAACGGTGAGGTCAGGGTCATCAGCGGGGCCTCCGACCCCGTGGAGGTGGCGGGTTCACCTATCCGCCAGGCGGCCCAGGTGGGGGTGCTGGTTCTGTTGCTGGGGGCCGGTCTGGTGGTGCTGGTGTCCCGGCTTCGGGGGCGTCTGCTCCTCCTCGATGAGGTCCGGGCCGCGGCGGGCGGACTGCCCGTGCTGGCCACCGTGCCCCGGTTCCGCCGTCGTTTCCGTGATCCCTCGGAGGCCCTGGTGGTGGGTAAGCGCAGCGCCCGGCGGGAGGCCGAGGGGTTCCGCTACCTGCGGACCTCCCTGGAGGTGGCCACCGACCGCAAGTCGCCGCTGGTCGTGGCCATAACCAGCTCCGGGGCCAACGAGGGCAAGACCGTCACCTCGGCCAACCTGGCCCTGGCGGTGGCCCGCGGGGGTCGGTCGGCGGCCCTGCTGGACGGGGATCTGCTGGGCGCGAGCATCCAGGAGATGTTCGACACCGACGCCGACAACGCCTTCGCCGGGCTCCTCAAGGGCGACATCGAGCTGGACCGGCAGTGGTTCGGGGTCCGCACCCCCGAGGAGTCACTCACGGTGCTGGTGGACCCCAAGGGCTCCATGGCCCCCGAGAGGTTCGAACTCTCATCGGAGGACGTCGAGGACCTCTTCGGGCGTCTGGGTCGCAGGTGGGACACCATCGTGGTCGACTGTCCACCGGTGCTGGCGGTCTCGGACTCCGTGGTCCTCGCCGGTGCCGCCGACGCCACCCTCATAGTGGTGCGGCTGGGCCAAACCACCCGGAGGGACCTGGAGAAGACCCTCATCCAACTCGAACAGGCGGGGGTCCGCATCGCCGGACTGGTGGTGACCTTCGCCAGCGAGAAGAGCGAGAGCTACTACGGCTACGGCTACGAGTACGGCCGCCAGTAGCCGGCCTCCACCTCAGGTGTCAGCCCGTCCGTGCCCGCCGGGGTGGTTGCTGCCGTGGAACAGGTGCGGGGCGGAATCGTCAAGCCCGTCCGTGCCCGGCCAGGGGATCAGGTCGTGGATTCGGCGGCGCGACCCGGCGAGGGGGTGAGGGAGAGGACCCAGGCGGTGGCGATGGCGGCGGGGACCACCGCCGTCGGCATGGTCAGGGAGGTGGCGGCCAGGTAGGCCAGCACCGCGGCCCGGTCGCCGTCGACCCCGTCGGCCAGGGCGGCCAGTGCCGCGGCGGCGGCCAGGACCAGACCGGGCAGTCCCAGCTCCCGCCAGATCTCCAGGGGGAGGTCGTGGGCGCTACGGCTGTCTATGAGCCGGATCTCACCCCGGTCGGCCAGGTCGGCGAAGAAGGCCGGACCCGATCCCAGCCCGGTGCCGGTGGCCGGGCCGTCGACCACCCGATCCAGGGTCGCGGACCAGATCACGGTGCGACCCGA
>JALSTE010000790.1 GCA_026983855.1 Acidimicrobiia bacterium | reverse complement strand
CGGACTCCAGCAGATCCAAGATGGTGTTCAGGGCCGCCATGCGCTCGGGCACGCCATCGCCGGTGATCCCCGCCAGTCCGGCCAGGGAGAGCATCTTGTGATCCAGGGGCGCACCTTCCAGCTCGGACACGGCGGCCTCGATGGCGGAGCGGTCGACGGCGGGCCCGGTGTCGCGCAGTTCACCCACGGCCGTGGCCAGATCGTCCACGAACTGCTCCATGTGGGGGAGGTTGGTCCAGGTGATGCTGACGTGGAGGTTGGCCGGTCCGCCCCCGCAGGCGAACTGGGGTAGCAGGGTCCAGCCCCGGTCTTTCATGGCGTCGTCCAGCTCGAACACGTTGATCTCATCGGAGGCCAGGGTGAACATGGCGATCTCGGGGTCGGCCAGCACCTCGATGCCGTCGATGTCGGCGATGGCGGCCAGGACCCGGCCGGTGGCCCGGTGGGTCTCACCCACTATGCGCTCGTAGCCCTCCTCGCCCAGGTGGCGCATAACCGCCCAGGCGGCGGCCACCGGACCCGCCGACCGCGAGGAGAGCACGGTGGGGTTGATCACCGCGTACTCGGTGGTGGCGCTGCACACGAACATGGCGTGCTGGCGCAGCTCCCGGTCCCGGTACATGACGAGGGAGGCGTTCTTGGGGGCGTAGCCGTACTTGTGCAGGTCGGTGGAGATGGAGGTGACACCGGGGACGGAGAAGTCGAAGTCCGGTACCTCCCGACCCATGCCTCCCATCCGGCGCAGAACCGACAGGTAGATACCGCCCACACAGGCGTCGACGTGGAACAGCACCCCCCGCTCGGCGGCGGCGGCGGCCATGGACCCGATGGGGTCGATGGTCCCGTGGCTGAAGTTGGGGGCCGAACCCACCCCCAGGACGGTGTCGGGGTTCAGGGCGGAGGCGAAGGCGTCGGGATCGGCCCTGAAACCGGTGGTGTCGACGGGGGTCATGATCACCTCCAGACCCAGGTAGTGGGCGGCCTTGTGGAAGGCGGGATGGGCGGTGACCGGCAGCACGACGTTGGGTCGGGTGATCCCGGGGCGGTGGACCCGGGCGTGGTCACGGGCCGCCTTCACGGCCAGCATGATGCTCTCGGTGCCCCCGGTGGTGAGGCTCCCGGCCACCCCGTCGTCGCCCCGGAGCAGTTCGATCACCGAGTCCAGGATGTCCCTCTCCATCCGGGCCGCACTGGGATACAGGTTGATGTAGAGGGCGTTGGGGGCCAGGAAGCGTCGGTAGGCCTCGGCCGCCAGCTCATGGGCCGTGTCGCCGGGATCGTAGATGCCCGACATCAGACGGCCGTCGGACCAGTCCACGTCCCCGATGGCCAGGGCCTCGAGTTCCGACAGCACCGCTTCGGGGTCGGCTCCCGTTCTCCGAAGTACTCCCATGGGTGATCGTCTCCTTGTCGGTCGCGACACTTCGCGGTTGTCCGTGATGGCGGTCCATCGGGGGTGTGGGCACCGTGGACACTATTTCCTACCCGGGGACGCCCCCGAATGGAGAGGAGGTGCACAGATTCCTCACATGTGCCTCACCGGTCGCCAAAGGTCGGCCCCCACCCTTCGGACAGGAAGGAAGGTGAACCGATGAGGAACATCAACCGCAAGGCACTGGCCTCCATGGGTCTGGGACTGGCCCTGCTGGCGTCGGCCTGTGGACGCGGGGCCGACGCCCGATCCGAAATCGGCTCGCGATCCCCGGTCACGGTGGATGCTCCGGTGAGTTCCCCGGTCACCGTGGAATCCCCGGTGATCTCGTCGGCCCCGTCGTCGGTGTCGACCACGACGGCGGACACCTCGGAAAGCGCCGAGCCGGCCCCGATGTACATATCCACCATGGTGCACATGGAGGGTAATTGGAGGGACGATGAGCTACCGGCCCTGTTCATGGCACACGTGGAGCAGATCCGTCTGGCCATGGACATCTTCGATGGCTACGACGCCAAGCTGACCGTGGAGAGCGAGATCCCCTTCTCCACGGCCCAGCTCGAGTCGGGGATCAACGTGATGCAGGAACTCCTCGACGACGGCCACGGTGTCGGCACCCACTGTGACGTCGGTTTTCGGGAGGACCTGATGCCGGTGGAGGATTTCGCCGCCCTGCTGGTCGAGCGGAAATCCCTGATGGATGAGCTGGTCGGGGCCGAGAACAACCGGGGCTGCTCGGGTGCCGGGGGTGCCAACGACTGGGCCTTGGCGATGGACCTGGCCGGTTTCGACTACGTGGATGGCCTGGTCGGTATGCACTACCTGTCGATGCCCGAGGCCGAGCGACCGGCGGGGTGGACCGACACCTACATCCGCGACACCGCCTTCCACGATCAGGCCCCTGTGGACCTGAGCCAGAGCATCCACCCCTTCGAGGTGGCCGACGCCACCGATTTCGTTCCCGATGAGAACGGGGTGATCGTGGTCAGCGCCGGATCCCTCGGTCGCCTCGACACTTTCGCCGAGGCCATCAGTGGTGATGATTGCGTCAGGTCGGAGTCATGCCCTCTCACCGTGGAGGACGTGGACCTGGAGATCGAGGCCATCGAGGAGGCGATCGCCCTGCATGACCCCGCCCTGGTGGGCAAGGTCGACATCTACCTGCCGGCCAGCATCTTCACCGAGGCCAACCGTGAGGTGCTGGAGTACTTCCTGGCCCGGGTGGATGAACTGGTTCAGCAGGGTCTGCTGCAGTGGGCCACCCAGGGCGAGGTATACGACGCCTACCTCGCCTGGAACTCCTGAGCATGGCCACCACCGGGGACTAGGCCGGGTTCGATCCGGTTTGACAGAGGAACTGGTTTGAATCCCGGCTGCATGCCAGATTGATCAGACCCGGTGAGCATCGACACGAAAGCTCGGGTTCAACCCTCAGATTGGGACCTTTGCCCTGACTTTGAGTAGGTTCAGTCGTCATTGTCGTCTCGTCGCTGGGAGTATCGGTGCGAAAGTTCTTTCGAGCCTGTGTCGTCGTTGTTGTGCTGTTCCAGGTTTTGCTCTTCGGCTCACGGGCCGGAGCGGCCACCAACAGTCCGGTCGATGTCGACTTGACCCCTGACGAGATGGGTATCTGGGTGACCTATGCCGATGGAACGGTGGAGGCTCGGGGGACGGGAACGCCTCACTATGGTGACAAGCCGATGTTGCAGAGCGGTGAGCACATAGTTGCCCTATCCCCTACCTCTGGGGCTGGATACTGGCTCTTCTCCGACAAGGGGAACGTATTCGCTTTCGGCGACGCTGTGGACTACGGAGATGTCGGGAACCTGACCCTCAACGGCCCAGTAATCGCCGCCGTCACGACAACGACGGGAAACGGCTACTATATGCTCGGGACGGACGGGGGAATATTCAGTTTCGGGGATGCAAAGTTCCGCGGGTCACTGCCGGGCTTGGGCGTTGTGCCCGACAAACCGGTCGTTTCAATGTCTGCGACTGATGGCGGCTATCTGCTCATTGCCGAGGATGGTGGAACCTTCGCCTTCGGAAGTACGGCCTTCTACGGTTCGCTTCCCGGGATCGGTGTCTCCCCGGCCCAACCGGTGATCGACCTGGTGCCTGGATCGGCTGGCTATCTCATGCTGGGAAGAGATGGGGGAATTTTCAACTTCGGGCAGTCCAATTTTCTTGGAGCCCTAGTGGGCTACACGAGTAGCGCCGCCGTGTCGGTCGCGGTGAAGGCGGACCTGTCGGGCTACGTGATCCTCACCGAGGACGGCGCGGTCTGGACCTTCGGCGATACTCGGTCGTCCGGTGTGATGAGGGTCACTGGCAACAGCGACACGGTGGTGGATCTTTCTGTACCGGCGCGGTCGATAGTGAGGAACTCCTACACGGGAACGACCGGTAACTTCGTGGTTTGGGCACTGGATGCGGCAAATCAGAAGTTGGATCTCTTGGCCAACGAGATCGGTGCCACTGATGGTTGGTACTGGCTGGACGAGCCTGATACGGCTCGGTTTGAGATCTCCGCAGACGGCCCTTGGGTGATCGAGGTGGCGCCCCTGACCTATGCAACGAAGTGGAGATATACCAATGGAAACTTGATTGGTGCTGGCAACGATGTGGTGGCAATTCCCCCAGTGGGGCCATTGGTTCTCGACGCGACAATGTCCGGGAGCGGCAATAATGTCATATGGCATCACACCGGACCGCAGGAGTTCGATCGGGACCTTTTGGTCAACGAGATCGGAACTATTACGAACAATCAGTCGGCATTGGCACCGGTGGCCGGTATTTCGTACTTCGAGATAGTGACCGATCCCGGTGCCACATGGGCCCTGCACGTCTCATAGAGATGTGGCTGGAATCCTGAACCTTCGACCGGTGGCCAGCTGCAAGCGGAAGACTCGAAGGGCTGCCTCGCATGGCAGATCTCCACCGAGTTTGGGCTCACAACAGGTGGACGCCGGCTTGGGCCAGCTCGGTCAGGGCCCTGTCACCGTCGCCTTCCTCGAGGTCGACCGCCCGTACCGCCCGCCGCAGGACCGTGGTGTCGTATCCCTTGGCCCTGGCGTCCAGGGCGGTGGCCTTCACGCAGTAGTCCGTGGCCAGCCCGACCACGACCACCTTGTGCACGCCGTGGGTGCGCAGCAGTTCGTCCATGCCGGTGTCGGTGCGCTCGTGGGTCAGGGGGTCCTCCACCGTGAATCCCGAGTAGCCGTCCTCACCTCCGGTCCCCTTGCGGACCATGGTGCCCTTGACGTCGAGGTCGGGGTGGAACTCCGCCCCCCACGTGCCGGCCACACAGTGGTCGGGCCAGATACCCCCGTCCTTGGCGAAGTGAGGGGTGTGCTCGGGGTGCCAGTCGGCGGTGTAGACGACGGTGGCCCCGGCCTGGCGGGCGGCGGCGATCTCCCGGTTGACGATGGCGGGGATCTCCTCGCCCCCCTTCACGTAGAGACTCCCCCGGGGGTCGGCGAAGTCGTTCTGGACGTCCACGACGATCAGGGCGGTCTGCTCGTCGTAGTCGAAGGTCGGGGAATCCGAATCGGCTCCCTGTCGCGGGCCTTCGGCGCCGTCAGTGGTCTCCTCGTCCATCCCGGTGGTGCTGGTGGCCAGTGAACGGGGATCCCGCAGACCCCAGGTGCCGTGCTCGGCCCTCACCAGGAAGTCACCGACCACCCCGTTGAACAGAGCCGGTTCCTCCAGGTTCACGGTGTGTCCGGTTCGGGGCACGACCAGCAGCCCGGCTGAGGGGATGGTGCGCTTGAGCATCAGGTCCGGTTCGAGACAACCCTCGTCCTCGTCCCCGGTGATGATCAGGGTGGGCACGGTGAGGGCGGCCAGTTCCCCGGTCAGGTCGTACAGCGAGGGACGTCCCATCTGCACCCCCCTCATGGTCAGGGCTGAGCCGGTCGAGGAGTGCTCACCCAGCTGGGCGGCGAACTCGGCCCAACCGTGGGGGTCCTTGTTCTGGAACTGCACCCGGGCCGGACCCTGGGAGTAGCGCACGGCGACGGTCTGGGCCCCCTCGGTCTCGAAGGCCCGGGCTATCACCTCGCACTCGTCCCGGAAGGCCTGCTGCCGCTCGGGCTGGGCGCCGTAGCCGGCCCCGGCCACGGTGAGGGACAGGGTCCGGTCGGGGTGGCGCAGCCCCAGGTGCACGGTGGTGAACCCGCCCATGGAGATCCCCACCACGTGAGCCCGGCCCACGTCCAGGTGATCCAGCACGGCCACGGCGTCGGCCACGGCGATGTCCATGGAGTAGGCGCCGGGATCGGTGGGCACGTCCGACGGCGGGTAGCCGCGGGCGTTGTAGGTGATGCAGCGGTATGAGCGGGAGAAGTGCCTCACCTGGGGTTGCCAACTCCGGTGGTCGCCGGCGAACTCGTGGATGAACAGGATGGGCGGCCCGCTGCCGTGCTCCTCGTAGTGGAGGGCGACTCCGTCGGGGGTGGTGAGCTGGGCCATGGGTGCTCCGCCGGTTCGTGGTTCGGGTACCGGGAAATAGGATATGTCGGCCGCCGGGGGCTCCCCGGGGGCGCCGACGACGACGGGGGTGCCGAACTGTGACCGGGCAACGCAATGGGACGGGCCTGGTGGTGGACACCATCGCACCGGGTGTGTCCCGTCTGGCCCTGGATCGCCCCGGTGTCCGCAACGCCGTGGATCTGGCGACGGTTCGGGGGTTGATCGAGGCCGTCACCTGTTTGGAGGACCCGGTGGCGGTGCTGACCTCCACCACTGCCGGCATGTTCTGCTCGGGGGCCGATCTGTCGGTGCCCGACCCGGAGAGGGCGGCGGTGAGCGACCTGCTCTACGAGCTCTACGAGAGGATGGTCTCCAGCCCGGTGGTGATCATCAGCGCCGTTGACGGTCCGGCGATCGGGGGTGGGGCCCAGCTCCTCCTGGCGTCGGACATCCGGGTGGCCACCCCCTCGATGTGGGCCCGCTTCGCCGGTCCCGGCCACGGACTGGCCGTCGGCACGTGGGGTCTGCCATCGCTGGTCGGCCGGGGGAGGGCCCTCGACGCCATGCTCACCATGAGATCCATACCGGCGTCCGAGGCCCTGGCCTCGGGGCTGGTCGACCGCCTGGTTCCCGGGGAGGACCTGATGTCCACGGCCACCGAACTGGCAGCGGGGATCGTCGGGTTGGAACGGGCCGCGGCCGTGCGGGTGAAGCGTCTGGTGGTCGAGGGGGACTCACTTCGGTATCGGCTGGTGGCCGAACGTAGGGCCAATGGCGGTTGGGCCGGGGCGGTGCCTCCGACACCCCTGTCCCCGGGCTCCACCAACGTCGATGTTTGACTTCGGGGCGTGGAGTCGGGCCGGTTGGGCC
>JALSTE010000789.1 GCA_026983855.1 Acidimicrobiia bacterium | reverse complement strand
ACCTGATTCGGATACGGCCACGAGCGCCTCACCGTCGCCAGTGACCCTCAGTAGGTTCTCAGCGAAGTTGAGCTCGGCGTCGGGCAGGAACCGGGTCTCGGAGAAGCTGTCGCCCTCCATCACCAGTCGATCACCTCTCTCACCCACCACCCCGAACCAGTCCCAGAGCTCGGCCCAGAAGACACCGGCCTGCTCGACCGACCAGCGATGCACCTCGGAGTAGGCCGTGGATTCCAGGCCGTGAACGTCCCTCACGTGCTCGGCGAAGCGGTGCATCTGCGAATCCGCTGCTCTGGTGGGCGCTGGTCTCCAGATGACTTCGGCCATGAGGCCAACCTACCCCGGCCCGGTCCCCACATCGACGCCCACTTCCATCAGGGGAGCAGCGAACCCTGGCCCACCCCGGTCTCCCCCGCCGCCACCCGCTCTCCTCAGGGGAGGACCTCCCCGGCGTAGACGTTGAACCCATCGTCCCTGATGAAGCCGACCAGCGTGATCCCTCCCCTTCGGGCCGTCTCCACCGCCAGGGAGGAGGGCGCACTCACGGCCACCACGGCACCGAAACCCGCCGCCCACGCCTTCTGGACCATCTCGAACGACGCCCGGCCACTGACGAACAGACCCAGCCCCGTCGCCGGGATCCGCCGGTCGAGGAAGAGACGCCCCACCACCTTGTCGACCGCGTTGTGGCGACCTATGTCCTCCCGCACCACCACGGGCTCTCCGCCGGGGTCGAACGCACCGGCGCCGTGGACCCCCCCGGTGAGGCTGAACAGTTCCTGGGCGGCACGGATCCGATCCCCGAGGCTGTGGACCACCTCGGCCCGGAGATCCCAATCGGACCGGACAGGTCTCAGACGGGCGGTGAGCCGGTCGATGGAGTCGGTGCCGCAGACCCCGCAGCTGCTGGAGACCGTGCCCAGCCTCTCGTGGGGCCGTCGACCTCTTCCGGCGGTGTCCACGGTGACCACGTTGAACTCGGACTTGGCGGCGCTCTCGGTGGCGCAGTAACGGATGCCCACCGGCATGTCGGCGGAGATCAGACCCTCCGACACGCACAAACCGACGGCCAGCTCGAAGTCGTGACCCGGTGTCCTCATGGTCGTCGCCACGGGGAGACCGTCGAGTCTGATCTCCATGGGTTCCTCGACGATCACGTGATCGGGAACACGCCGGGGGCGGATCCCGTCTCCCGGGGAGGTGGCGGGGACACGCGGATCGACCCGATGCCTTCTGATGATCAGCTTCTGACTCCTCGAGGCTCTGGCCACTGCACCCCCTTCCGTCCGGCCGTGGTCGTCCGGCCCGTCAGTCGACGCGCCTCAACTCGGCCCGCAGATGAAACTGGAGGGGTTGACCCACGGCCGCCATGTGCATCTCGTAAGCGAGGGAGTCGCCCTCGAGCACGAACCTCCTGGTGACCACGTCAACCCGCTTGGCGGTCGGGGTGGAGCAGACGGTGTTGGACCGGAGATCCAGCACCTCTCCGCCGATCGTCCCGGTGTGGATTTCCGCGATGCCGGTGGGTTGGATGATCAGCATCTCCACCGCCGAGTCCCCCACCGGCCGGAGGTAGCCCATCTCGGTGTGCAGGGGTTCCCCGGTCCCCGCCCTCCGGGTCTTCTGGGCGTAGGCCACGAAGGGTCGGCCCAGATGGGAGAACGTGACCTCCTCGAGATATTCGAAGGGTTCGATCGTCGGGTACTCGCCGGATCCCCGCCCGACCCACATTCCGACCAACCCCCGGAACCTCTCACATTCCGGCGCCAGATCAACGTTCAACGGATTCTCCGATCTTCCTCGGTTGCACCACGGTGGGCGGCTCGGGGGCCACCGGACCGCTCATCGGGGTGGATCGGGCCGGTGGACCAACCATTGTGCCCGTCGGGAGCGCCGACGCGGTCGTGGGGCGCCCCGGGGGCGCCCCACGAACTCAGGGTTCCGTCGGTGTCACCGGATTCCGGTGACCACCCGGCCGGGGATCAGAAGTCGTCCATCCCCGGTACGGGCGGCGCTGATTCCTCCGGCTTGTCCACGACCACGGCCTCGGTGGTCAGGAACAGGGCGGCGATGGAGGCCGCGTTCTGCAACCCGGCCAGGGTCACCTTGGCGGCGTCGATGACACCATCGGCGAGCATGTCGGAGTACTCCTCGGTGGCGGCGTTGTAGCCCCACGACCCATCCAGGGCCCGGACCTTGTCCACGACCACGCCTCCCTCGAGGCCGGCGTTCTCCGCGATCTGGCGCATTGGGGCCGACAGGGCGGCCCCCACGATCCGGACCCCGGTGGCCTCGTCGCCCTCGCTGTCGTCCGCCAGGGCGAACACGGCCGGCTCGGCCCTCAGCAGGGCCACACCGGCACCGGGCACGACACCCTCCTCGATGGCGGCCTTGGTGGTGCTGACGGCGTCCTCGATGCGGTGCTTCTTCTCCTTCAGCTCGACCTCGGTCGCCGCCCCGACCTTGAGGACGGCCACCCCTCCGGACAGCTTGGCCAGGCGCTCCTGGAGCTTCTCCCGGTCGTAGTCGGAGTCGGTGTTCTCGATCTCACGCTTGATCTGCTCTATGCGGCCCTCGACCTCCTGGCGGTCGCCGGCCCCCTCGACGATGGTGGTCTCGTCCTTGGTCACCACCACCTTGCGGGCCTGCCCCAGAAGCTCGATGTCGATCGACTCGAGCTTGAGACCCACCTCCTCTGATATGACCTGACCACCGGTGAGGATCGCCATGTCGGCCAGCATCGCCTTGCGACGGTCCCCGAACCCGGGAGCCTTCACGGCCACGGACTTGAACGTCCCGCGGATCTTGTTGACCACCAGGGTCGCCAGGGCCTCTCCCTCGACGTCCTCAGCGATGATCACCAGCGGCTTGCCGGTCTGCATCACCTTCTCCAGAACCGGGACCATGTCGCGTACGGCGGTGATCTTGGAGCCCACGAAGAGGATGTAGGGGTCCTCCAGGACGACCTCCTGGCGGTCGGCGTCGGTGACGAAGTAGGGCGAGATGTAGCCCTTGTCGAATCTCATGCCCTCCACGAAGTCCAGCTCCAGGCCGAAGGTCTGGCCGTCCTCGACCGTGATGACCCCGTCCTTGCCGACCTTGTCGATGGCATCGGAGATGATCTTTCCGATCTCGGGATCAGCGGCGGAGATGGCCGCCACGTTGGCGATCTGACCCTTGTCGCTGGAGACATCGGTGGCGATACCCCGGACCGACTCCACCGCCGCCGCGACCGCGGCCTCGATGCCCCGCTTCAACGACATGGGGTTGGCGCCCGCCGCCACGTTCTTCATGCCCTCGCGGACCATGCTCCAGGCCAGGACGGTGGCCGTGGTGGTGCCGTCACCGGCGACGTCGTCGGTCTTCTTGGCCACCTCCTTGACCAGCTCGGCACCTAGCTTCTCGTAGGGGTCGTCCAACTCGATCTCCTTGGCGATCGAGACCCCGTCGTTGGTTATCGTGGGGGCTCCCCACTTCTTGTCCAGGACCACGTTGCGGCCCCGCGGGCCCAGGGTCACCCGAACCGCGTCGGCGAGCTGGTTCATACCCGCCTCCAGCCCACGCCTGGCGGTCTCGTCGAACGAAATGAGTTTGGCCATCTGGATGCTTCTCCGTTGACGCTGGGAGCCCGGCGTCACCACCGGGCTGTGTTGGCACTCTCACTACTTGAGTGCTAACCAGCAAACCAGGATCGGCCGTGAATCGCAACCCCGATCCGACGATTTCGTGGGCCTGACGGGGTACTAGCGTGACACCCGCACCGGAGACCGACCGGGATCGGGTCACAGCTCCCAGATCCAAGGACCACAGCCCGATGAACGACCGCTCCAGCACCACCCAGGGCCACACCAACCAGGTGATCGTCGTCGGGGCCGGGATCGGGTCACAGCTCCCAGATCCAAGGACCACAGCCCGATGAACGACCGCTCCAGCACCACCCAGGGCCACACCAACCAGGTGATCGTCGTCGGGGCCGGGGTGGCCGGGCTGGGGGCGGCTCTGTACCTCTCCCGCTCGGGATGGAGGGTGACCCTCATCGAGAGGGACGCCACTCCCATGCCGACCGATCCCGACAGCGCCTTCGCCTGGGACCGGAGGGGAGCACCACAGGTCCGTCACTCCCACGCCCTCCTGGGCCGGATCCACAACCTGATCCGCGACGACCACCCCGACGTGCTGCGGGACCTGTTGGGGGAGGGGGCCACCGAGATCCGCTTCACCGACCTGATGCCCCCGACCCTGGACGACCCCACCCCGGCTCCCGGCGACGAGGACCTGGTCATGCTGGCCTGTCGCCGAACCACGTTCGAGTGGGTGCTGCGCCGGACCGTCGCCCGTGAGGGCCGGGTCGGGATCCGTACCGGGTCGGGTGTGGCCGCTCTGACCCTCGGACCCCGATCCGATGGGCTCCCGCCCCCGGTCACCGGGGTGGTCCTGGAGGACGGCACCGAGTTGGGTGCCGAGGTGGTGGTGGTGGCCAACGGACGCCGGTCCGAGCTACCCGAATGGCTCAGGCGGGTGGGGCTCCCCCCGGGCAGCGAGGAGACCGAGGACACGGGCATCGTCTACCACTCGAGGTTCTATCGCCTGAATCCCGGTCGGGAGTTCCCCACCAGCGACCGACCGATCGCCGGCGATCTCACCTACCTCAAGTACGGGGTCTTCTGGGGGGACAACCGAACGTTCTCCCTGACCCTCGCCGTCCCCCAGGACGACAGGACCCTGCGGGCCCTCCGGGATCCCGAGGTTTTCGATGCCGCCGCATCCCTGCTGCCCGCTCCGGCCGAGTGGATCGACGGCCGGGCCATCCCCATCACCGGGGTCCACTCGATGGCGGGGCTGATCAACCGCCGGAGACGATTCGTGCACGACGGAATGCCGGTGGCCCTCGGTCTCCACGCCATAGGTGACGCCACCCTGTGCACCAACCCCCTCTACGGACGGGGCTGCTCACTGGGCTTCTGGCAGGCCCGACTGCTGGCTGACGCCCTGGCCGGGAACCCCGACCCCGTCGGTGCGGCCCGAGCGCTCGAGGAGGCGACACGGAAGAATCTCGATCCCTGGTACGAGGCATCGGTGCAGAGCGACCGGGCCGCCCGGGCCGCCCTCGAGCGTCAGGTTGATCCCCGCGACGGGACCGAGGACGACCCGGCCCTGTTCATGAGATCGGTGATACGCGAGGGACTGCAACCGGCCAGCCGGACCCACGCCGTGGTCTGGCGGTCCTTCATTCGACTGTTGAACCTGCTCTCCACCCCCGATGCCCTGATGGCCCCCGAGGTGGCGGGGCCGATCCTGACCGCCTGGCAGGAGAGGACCGAGCGGGAACCGGATGCGGCGCTCGGTCCCGAACGTGGTGACTTCCTCGCCTCCCTGGGCCTGACCTCCACGGACTGAGGGCGGCCCACAGCTCGTCGGAACCCGACGGTCCCCCCCGAAAACGACACCAGCGGCGCAGCCGTCGCCCCTGCGCGTCCGACCCCGCGATCACCGCCCAGACAACGACGCCAGCTTCTCGCCCACCACCAGTTCAGTGAGTTCGAGGGGCCGGGACATTGCGGCCTCCAGTCCGAATCTGTCAGCCAGCGACACCGCCTCCACCGGGGAGGGCGGCTGCTCGAGTATCTGGCCCGCCACGACCAGGACGGGTACGCCGACGTCGGCCGCCATTTCAATCACCCCTCCCACGACCTTGCCGTCGAAGGACTGATCGTCGAGGAATCCCTCCCCGGTCACGATCAGATCACTGCCCTCCATGGTCTCGGCCAGATTGATCCGGTCGGCGACGAGTTCGAATCCGGGTACGAGCTCAGCCCCGAGGGCCGCGGCCAGTCCACCGGCGAGACCCCCCGCCGCTCCCGACATCGGCATCTCCGAAACGTCGACCCCGAAACGCTCCCGGTAGATCTGGACCAGACGCTCCAACCTCCGGGTCAGTAACTCCACCTGGGCCGGACCGGCCCCCTTCTGGGGGGCGAACCGACGGGCCGCCTCCACGAAGGGGATCCTCACGTCGCACGCCACCCGGACCTCGATGCCCCTGAGCCGGGCCAGGGGTTCCATGGCCGTGACCGCACCGTACCCACCGTCGGTGGTGGCCGAACCGCCCACTCCGACGATGATGCGGCGGGCGCCGGACTCGACGGCCTCGACGATCAACTCCCCCGTGCCCGCCGTGGTGGCGGCGATCGGATCATTGCCCTCGGGACCCCCCACCAACTCCAGACCCGAGGCCCGTGCCATCTCCACGACCGCGTCCCTGCGATCCAGTCGCCACTCCGCCTCCACCGGATCTCCCAGGGGACCACTGACGATGGTCCTGCGGTTCGGTCCCCCGAGCACGTCGAGGGTGCCCTCACCCCCGTCGGCCACCGGGGCCCGGTCGCACCGCCAGCCGTGGGTCGCGGCGGCGGCCGCCACGGCTCCGGCCACCTCCGCCGCCGAGGCCGTCCCCCGGAACTTGTCCGGACAGGCCACGACCCTCACCGGAGACGCCCCGTGAACGGGGTCGGGGCCACCATGGACAGGGCGGTGGACGGGTTGAGAGGTGACCGCATCGGCGTATTCTCTCCCACCGCGGCCACCAGTGGGAACCGGATCGGGTTTTCCCCAGCCGGGAGTCGGAGGCCGCCAGGCCCCATGACGCCACACGATCGGTCGGCGACACCCCCGGAGAACAGCACCCGACCAACCAGAGACACCCCGGAGAACACCACCCGACCAACCAGAGACACCCCGGAGAACACCACGGATCAGCGCCGGGGCGGCACGACGGAACCGGGTGTTCCCCTATCGTGAGCACGGTGCACGACCACGAACCTGAATCA
>JALSTE010000788.1 GCA_026983855.1 Acidimicrobiia bacterium | reverse complement strand
GGGGGTTATGAATCCGTTGAGGGTGTTCAACAGGGTGGTCTTTCCCGCCCCGTTGGGGCCGATGACGCCGTGGGTGGGGGCGGAGACCGTGAGATTCAGACGGTCGATGGGCCTCACCACCCCGAAGGCCACCGACAGGTGGTCCAGTACCAGCATCAGGTCTCCTCCCCGGGTCCGGAGGGGGTGGGGGACGGGGCCGACCGGGAGCGGAACAGGCCCACCACCTTGGCCACCTCCCCGGCCACCCCCCGGGGGGCGGCCACGATGTTGAGGATCAGGGCCGCACCGGCCACCATGGTGGCGATCTGGCCGTTGAGACCCCACTGGTCCAGCAGGGCGGGAAACGCCCGGAACAGGACGGCCCCGAGAACCCAGCCCACCCAGTTGTAGGCCCCTCCCACCAGCACCAGGCCGAACAGGACCAGCGAATCGATGGCCTGGAAGGACGAAGGTCCGAGCTGGCGGAGCTGCCCGGCGAAGAGGGCCCCCGCCACCCCGCACAGGAAGGCGGCCAGGGTGAAGGCCCAGGTCTTGTAGAGCACCACGTTCACCCCATTGGCCCGGGCCGCCTCCTCGCTGGTGGAGATGAGGCGCCAGGCCCGGCCGGGACGGGTGCGGTCGTGGAGCAGCACCAGCAGGAGGCACAGCGCGGTGATGATCAGGACCAGGCGGAAGTAGGCCGGGTCGGAGCGGGCCACCGAGGGTCGGTCCAGCCTCAGGAGCTTGCCCGAGGCCTGGTATCCGGTGAATCCCGGCCCCCCGTTGGGGAAGCCACTGGAGTTGAAGACCTCCTCGAAACCCGCCGCCATCATCAGGGTCACCAGGGCCAGGTACAGCCCGCTGAGACGCAGGGTGGGCAGGCTGATCAGGGCTCCGAGCAGGGCGGTGATCACCCCGGCCACCAGGACCAGGACCCCGAAGGGCAGATGCAGGGCGAACTCGATACGGAGGGTGACCCAGCCCCCCACACCGACCAGGGCCACCTGGGTGAGGCTGGCCAGGCCGAGACGGCTGTACAGCAACCCGATACCGGCGGCGGCGATGGCGAAGACCATGGTGGCGATCCAGGTGGACAGCCACCGGGCCCCGAACTGGTTGGGCATCCACCAGCTCAGGAAGGCCACCACGACCACGGTGGTGGCCAGAGCGCGCCAGGGGTACAACACGGCCTTCACAGCGCCGCCGTCCGGCGTCGCAGCAGGCCACCCCTCTGGCGCCAGGCGATGAACGCTATGGCCGCCACGAAGGGGGTGACCCCCCGGTAGCGGGAGATGCTCTCGAAGGGGGCGGCCACCGACTCCAGGACCCCGATGACCACACCCCCGACGGCCGTGAGGGGCAGGGACTCGAGGCGACCCACCACCGCCGCCGCCAGACCCGAGACGACCAGGAAGGTGAGGGCCACCACCTCCAGGCGCACCAGGTCGGCTATGAGCAGACCGCTCAACCCTCCCAGGGCCCCCGAAATGGCCCAGGCCACGGCACCGACACGGTCGGTGCGGATGCCCAGCATGTCGGCGTGTTCAGGGTCGTCGGCCATGGCTCTCATGTGCAGCCCGGTGCGGGTGCGGTCCAGGAAGAAGGTGACCCCCCATCCCACCATCAACACCAGGACCAGGGCCAGGACCTTGGTTCCCACCACCCTCACGCCGAGCACCCGGAAGCCCCAGTCGCTGGTGGGAAGGTCCAGGGAGCGGGGGATGTCGGGCCAGTACCACAGTCCGAACCCCAGCAGCAGCAGGGCGAATCCCACCGTCGCTATGGCCTTGGTAGCCAGGTCACGGTCAGCCAGGCGGGGGGACACCACCATGCCGTAGGCCAGCGACAGCAGGGTGGAGACCACCAGGCAGGCCAGCCACGCCACGACCTGGGGGACTCCGGAACCGATCAGGTCCCAGGCGACCAGGGCCCCGAGGGCCCCGGCCGCCCCGTAGGCGAAGTTGACCGTGGACGTGGCCCGGAACAGGACCACCAGGCCCAATCCCGACATGGCGTAGATCGACCCCAGGGCCACTCCGGTGACGAGGAAGGGACGGATGTCGGGCACCCGTCAGTCCTCCTCCGGTCCGGACCGGGTGTGGTGCAACCCTCAGCTCCCCTCAGCGGCGTAGATCGGGTCCAGCTCGGGATCCTCGATGTCGAAGCAGTCCTTGACCGTCTTCCACCCGATTCCCTCGTCGGTCAGCTCCACGACACGCCCGGTGTGGTTGGCGTTGTGCTGGTCGGCCTCACCGAAGTACCAGGGACGGCACAGGATGTCGGTCTCGAAGTCCTGGACGCCGATCAGGGCGGGGGTGACGGTTTCACGGGTGATGTTCGCCGGGTCCATGCCCTTGAGGGTGTCGACGAAGATCTTGGCGGCCACGAAACCGGCCTGGGAGAAGCTGTCACGGGGATCGTCCGAATTGCCGTACTCGTCCATCAGGGCGATCCAGTTGGTGTTGTCGGGACCGGTGCTGTCCAGGGGCGACAACTCGATCTCGGCGTGGTACTTGCCCACCCAGTAGGGACCCACGGCGTCGGGGAAGGCCAGGTCGTAGGCGGAGGTGGCGCCGTACCAGGGACGATCGTCCTGCTGCTGCTCGGCGATCTTCAGATAGCCGATCATGGCCGGAGCCGGGTCGATGGTGACGGCCGCGTCCGGGTCGTCCCCGATGGCCTGGAGGACCACGGTCTCGAGGTCACTGCCGTCGGGAGCGGAGAGGTAGGTGGACACCTCGACCCCGTTGGCCTTGCCCCAGGCCGTGACTCCCTCGCACACCCAGCCCCCGAAGTTGGGGATCGAGTTGGCCAGGCAGGCCAGGGTCTTCATGTCGGGATTCTGCTCCAGGGCGAACTGGGCGGCCCCGATCCCGCTGAGGCGGGGACCCTCGTTGGTGGGGGCGATGTTCCGACTGAAGAAGCACTCTCGGGGTACACCCACCCCGGCTATGACGGCCACGTTCTGATCCTCGTAGTACTGGGCGTTCACCCCGCACTCCACGAAGCTGGTGGAGGCGATCATGGCCACCACGTTCTTGTCCTCGACCAGCTCGCGAGCCGCGGTGGAGGCGGCCTCGGGATCCCAGCCGTCGTCCTTGACCAGGTATTCGACGGGACGGCCGTTGATGCCTCCGTTGGCGTTCACGCACTTGAAGTAGGCGGCGGCCGAACGGGAGGCGGAGCTGAAGTCAGCGGGTCCGGTGGCCCCGACCACGGCCCCGACCACGATGGGTTCGCCCGTGGCCTCCTCCCCGGTGCCCTCACCACACGGGGTCTGGACCATGGCCGCGTCCCCGCCGGTGGTGGCGGTGGACCCGCTGTCACCACCCGTGGTGGTGGTGGCGGCGGTCGTGGCGGTCGTGGCGGTGCCCTCGGCCGCGCTGGTCGTGGACGCGGTGTCGCCGCCCGAGTCACCGCAGGCGGCGGCCAGCATGGCGAGACCGACTACGAGAGCGAGCACCTGATATCGGCGTCTCATTGGATTCCCCCTTGACCGTGTGGTCTGGAACAGCGGTGCCCGGCCGGTCGTGACCGAGCGGAAGCTATGTCTACATTGATTCTCGCTATTCCGTCAAAATACCGATGATTGCCCTTGAACTCGGTTTCCAACGCCACGATCGGATTAGTTCTCCGTCACCTCCGACGGGGCCGCCGGGCCGACTCCACCGGACCGCCATCTCCGGGGGACCCTCAACCAGCGGCCCGGTGGAGGATGGCGGCCACGGTGCGAATGTGGTTCTCGCAGTCGGCCAGATCGTTCATGGGCAGCAGGAACAGGTCGAAGTACTCCCGGTTGGCGGCGATGATGCGGCCACACTCCTCATGGTCCCCGGCCACGGCGTACACGTCGACCATCGAGTCGGGTAGCAGGGATGCCGCCTCGTCCATACGCCCCTCCAGCATGAGGGACCTCACCCGCCCGGCGGTGTCGTCGTCGAGCCCGGCCGCCTCACGGATGTCGGGCGGGGCGTCGACGGCCATGTAGGTGAAGTGGGGGAGCACCCGACGTCGCTGTTCGGGGTCGTAGGCCATGTAGGAGGACCAGGCGATCCCCGCCGGACGCCCCGGACGGGCCCCGCGGATCCTCTCCGCCGCCGCCGGCAGCTCGGACACGGCCTTGGCCGAGAGCAGGACCCAGTCCGCGATGGTCGCCGCCAGGTGCTGCACCCGGGGGCCCCGCCCGGCCATGGCCAGCGGCACCGGGGACACGTCCCACCCCAGTCGGGCCGGTCCCGCCGACTCCCCCGACAGGAGGGTCTGGTTGATCTCCACCGCCTCCCGCATTGCCGTGTAGGGCCGGGGGGGATCCACACCGAGAGGCTCCAACACCCGGCTGCCGCCCACCCCGTACCCCTGCCACACCCGGCCCGGGGCCAGCTCATCGAGGGTGGCGATGGCGGCGGCGGAGGTCACGGGATGGCGTGAGAACGGGTTGGTGATCCCCGGCCCGACGACCATCACCTCGGTGGACATGAGGATGGCCGTCATGGCTACGTGCAGGTCCCGTTCCGTCCCCTCGTCGGCCACCAGGCAGACCTCGGCCCCCAGATTCTCCGCCAACCGGGCCAGCTCGCACAGCCTCCGCACGGGCTGCACCGGTTCGAACCAAACTCCCCATCTGATACCCATTCCCCGAACCTACCGGCTGGACCCGACCCCGATCCGGGCCCATCACCCGCCCCGCCCCCGCATCGGGGCCCACGATCGGGCCCGGTGAGGTCCCCCCTGGCGGCCCCGACCCGCCCGGGGCCCATCACCGGTCCGGCCGCGCCGGGCCACCCCCTCGTACCGCCTCGTACCGCGACGCCACCGCACCACATGTGCCACCGCACTCCGGCCGTGGCCGGCGACCCCCTCTGTCAGGCCGTGGGGGCCTCCGCTACGGAGCCGTCTCGTCCCCGGGAGGATCCTGGGGCCGCTCCAGGGATGGAATCCGCTCCTCGATCCCGGGCACCGCGGTGGTGGTACCTGAACTCCCCGGCTCCGGGCCGGCGTCAACCCCGGGCACCGCGGTGCCGGCGTCCCCGTTCCCGGACCCGGCCGCTGGTTCACCGGGTTCACCACCGAGGTCGATCTTCGGCACCGCCACCAGGGGCGGGGGTACCGTCACCCTCGTCCAACTCCCATTGGTGGGGCGCAACACCTCCAGGGGCCGGGGATAGATGTTGGGGACCTGGCGGCCCCGGGAATCCACCGGCGTCAACGATTGGTAGTCCCACCCCCTCACCGGATCGGTGTGGGCCCTGGGAAGCTCGACCGGACGGCCCTCCTGGTCGTAGAGCAGCACGGCGGGGAGCTCGGTGCCATCGGGAAGGTAGGCGTAGAGGTTGGCCGGGAGGAACTGATAGGGGTAGGCCAGACCCTGCTCGAAGAGGTCCACGGGTCCCTCGAAGGGATCGGGAGACGGCACCGAAGCCAGGACGGCCAGTACCCAGATCGCCGACACCGTTCCCACCAGGATCTCGACCAGCCTGCGCCCCCGACCCCGCTTCCGTCCGACAGCGGCCCGACCCCTTCGCACCGAGAACACCACGGCTATCGCCAGGACCACCAGTCCCAGCAGACCATTACCCGCCGGCTCGGGCACGGGGAGGACCTCCGTGATCCGCTCACCCGCCAGGACCAGCACCATGGTGACCAGGACCCAACCCCGCAGCACCCACCAGGCCGGGCGTAACTCGGGGAGGAATCCGGCCACCTCCCGGTACCAGACACTGTGCCTCACCCTCCTCCGGAGGCGCCGCAGGTACTGGCCGAGGGTGGGGCCGGGGTCGCCCTCGGGGGCCGGGATCAGCCCGGCCGACTCCATGAGCTCGGCGGCGAAGGCGGCCGGTTCGCCCAGGAGAACCGCCAGGTCCTCCTGCGACTCCCGATCCAGCTCCCCCAGTCCGAGGGCGATGTCGTCGAGGAGTTCCTCCACCTCCTCCGAATCCAGCCCCTCCATGTGGCCCCGAACCTCCTCGAGGTAGGCCGTCACGGAGACGGGGGACCCGTTCCCCGGGCTGTCGTGAACTTCAAAGGTCGAGGTCATCTTCCCGCCACCTCCAGGAGTCCGCTGTTCACATGAGTTGCCATCATCGCCCCGCCACCTCCAGGAGTCCGTCGATCACGTCGGAGAAGCTGCTCCAGGTCTTGGCCCCCACCTCCAGGTGATCCCTCCCGAGGTCGTTGAGGCCGTAGTACTTGCGGTGCGGGCCACCCTCGGAGGGCACGAGATAGGTCGTGAGCTTGCCCGATCTGAACAATCGGCGCAGGGTGCCGTACACCGAGGCGTCACCGACGTCCTCCAGTCCGGCCTCCCTGAGGGTGCGGACGACCTCGTAGCCGTAGGCGTCCTCCCGGGCCAGAACCGACAGGACGGCCAGATCCAGAACCCCCTTGAGGAGTTGGGTTGTGTCCATGGGACCTCCCGATGATCTGTTTCGGGGATCACCTGGATCCCCCGAAGTGGGCGCCCTCGGTCGGATCCGCCCTGCCGAATGCGCACTACTGTGTATAGCACAGGAGTGGAGCCGGGTGCCGGACCGGTGGTCACCCGGGGGGCCTCAGGCCCCGGCCACCGCCAGGGCGGCCCGGCTGACCTCCTCGGTCATCTCGGCCAGTGTGTGATCGGGACCCACCAGGTCGGCCCCGGCCCGGACCATCGAGACGATGAGCCTCAGGACCACGTCGGAGGAGCAGCCCAGCTCCCCGAGTATGCGCCCCAGTGATCGGTAGAGCCGCTCATGACCCTCGCCGATCTCCTCCCGCAGGGGAACGGAGAGTTCGTCGATGGCGGCCACGGCCTGCAGCATGCGACGGTGCTCGGGGGTGCTCAGGTACCCCAGGTGCAGGGAGATCCACGAGACCAACCTCTCCGTGGGGGGAGAGCCGT
>JALSTE010000787.1 GCA_026983855.1 Acidimicrobiia bacterium | reverse complement strand
CCCCCGATCCGATCCACCGCGCTGAGAAGCGGTCCGATGGTTCCGTGACCGACGTCGTACTCCAACTCCAGGGTGGTGAGGGTGTGGCCGACCCGGGACGTCAACCTCTTGACCACCCGCAGCACGATTAGTACCGCCAGGATGATTCCCAGGGAGCCGGCCACGAACCCCGGATCGGCGACGGCGGCCGCCAACCCCATGGCCCCGCTGGCCCAGATGGTCGATGCCGTCGTCAGCCCTCGGACCCCGAAACCGTCCCGGAGGATCGCCCCGGCTCCGATGAACCCGATACCGGTCACCACCTGAGCCGCGATCCGGGTGGGATCCACCACGGCCGGCCCCCAGTCCAGGGTTCCGGTGAGGGCGAATATCGCCGAACCCCCCGCCACCAGGGCGTGGGTGCGTACACCAGCGGGGTGATCGCGGATCTGGCGCTCGATACCGATGGCGGCGCCGGCGACGACCGCCAGGCCCACCCGGGCCAGTAATTCGGGGGTCATTCAGCCGCCCTTTCCGGAGACTGGCCCATCTCGATGATGTGGTCCCAGACTAGACAAACCGCCGCCGCGCCGGGCAACCCGCGTACCGTCGGCGTGCGTATCGCGGACGGACCCGAAGTATCACATCGGAAGTCCTGACGTGCTGTCCGGCTCCACCCTGATCGGGGTAAACTGATTGACAGGTGGAAGAGAAAGGACGGGCCATGAAGAAGCTCATTGCCGCGTTCGCCGCCGCATTGCTGATTACCGCGTGTGGAGACAGCGGAAACACACTCACCGAACAGGTTCTGGAGAACCAGCCGGGCGTATCCGACGTCCAGATCGGTGATGACGGGACCCCCGCCACCATCGAGATCCAGAACGACGGAACCACGGCGGTCATCAGCGGAAACGGGACGGATGTCCCCGCTGATTTCCCGATACCGTTTCCCGACGGTGGCGAGGTCCAATCCGTGATCCAGACCAACGGCGGACCCGGTGAGGCCTCGGCCTCCGTGGTGGTGACCTTCCCCGCCACTCGCTGGGATGAGATCCGGGCGTTCTACGAGAGCTGGGCCGACACCCTGCCCGACGACCATTTCACCAACGTGGTGAGCGGACAGTCACCGGGCATGCAGGTGCTCAGCGAGGAGGCCGGGGTCAGTCTGGTCGCCGGGGTGGAGGACGACGTCGTCACCGTGGTGGCCTCCACCATCGGTCGGTGAGACGCGGTACCCGCCTCTGATGAGGCGGCCCCGACCCGTCGTCGTCGGTTCGTGTCATCGCGGCCGACACCCGTCGGGAACCCTCGACCCCCGGCCCTGGTCAGATCACTCATCTGTGTGCCTCGACCCCTGCGGCGGTGGTGACGGAACCTCGCCCCGAGACCGGGTTCAGTCCAGATCCAGCCAGATCGGGGCGTGGTCGGAGGGCCGGTCCGAGGCTCTCTCGGACCGGTCCACCACGGTGGCCGTGACCCTCGACGCCAGCGAACCCTCCACGAGGGCCAGATCGATTCTCATCCCCCTGTTCTCCTCCAGGGGACTGCGGTAGTTCCACCAGGTGAACAATCCCGATGATGGGTCCCGGTCCCGGAACACGTCACTGAGCCCCAGGTCCAGGAGGGATGCCACCGCCTCCCGCTCCGGGGGACTGGCGTGGGTCCGGCGCCGCCAGCGCACCGGGTCGTAGATGTCGATGTCAGCGGGGGCCACGTTGAAGTCACCCAGCGCGATCTGGGGCACTCCCCCGCTCAGAAGCTGGACATGGCCTCTGAACCTCTCCAACCACACCAGCTTGAACAGGTAGTGGGTATCGTCCAGGGCCCGGCCGTTGGGCACGTAGACGGAGTGGACGCGGATTCCCCCGCACACCGCCCCCACCAAGCGTGGCTCGCGATAGGGGCCACGCTGGGGCCCCCGGAAGCCCTTCTCCACCGACTCCAGCCCCACCCGACTGGCGATGGCCACGCCGTTGCGGGGTCCATCCCCGTGATGGACCACCTCGTATCCCAGGGCCTCCAACTCGCCGTGGGGAAAGTCGGTGTCGGAGCAGCGGGTCTCCTGCAGGGTGAGTACGTCGGGGCGGTGGCGCCGGGCCCAGGACACCACCCTCGGCATGCGCACCCTGATCGAGTTGACGTTCCAGGAGGCGATTCGCATCACCGGGACCGTAGCCGCGACCCACGCCGACACCACCCGCCGGGATCGAGTGCCCCGGGTACCCTAGGATACCCCTGGGGGGCAGGCCCATCTGCCCCGATTCACATCTCGGAGACCGGTTTGCCCGCCCCTATGGCCCCATCCACCGCCCGCCTCACCCACGGAACCCGTCCGGGGCCCCGGGCCCTGGCCGCGATTCTGCTCGCAGGCGCACTCCTGCTGACGGCCTGCAGCGCATCGGGAGCCGACGGCTCGATAGTGATCGACGCCGACCCCGCCCCCACCCCCGAGACCGGCTCCTTCCCCACCCTGGGGGCCGACGAGTTCGAGGCGGTCCTGGCGGGCCTCGAGGGTAAACCCTTCATCGTCAACATCTGGGCCTCATGGTGCGGGCCCTGCCGGACCGAGACCCCACTGTTGGCCCGGGCCTCGGTGGAGTACGCCGGGAGGGTGACGTTCGTCGGAGTGGCCTCCAGGGACATCCGCCAGGACTCCCTGGACTTCATAGACGAATACGGTCTCACCTACCTCAACGTGAGTGACCGCCAGGGGGAGATTCGTCGCTGGATGGGACTGAGGGGCTTCCCGACCACCTTCTTCTTCGACGCCGACGGCAACCTCCGGGCAACCATCGTCGGCGGTGTGTCCGAGCAGCGCCTGGCCGCCCTGTTGGAGGACCTGCTCCGATGATCGATTGGCAGATCACCGACCCCCGCACCGGGATCACCCGATGATCGACAAGGGTCTCCTGCTGACCCTGGCGGCCATCGCCGGGACCCTGGTGGCCGCGGTGAGGATCTGGCCCCCTCGGACCGTCGACCGCTCCACCATGCTGGACCTGGCCACCTCGGTGGGGGTGCTGGGTGTCGTGGTAGGTCGGCTCTTCTTCATGGCCCTGGAGGATCCGGGGGGCCTGACCCGGATCGGCGACATACTCATCGTGCGCAGTGGAATGGAGTTCTGGGCCGGGGCCCTCGTCGGCCTGATCTACCTGGTCTGGACGGCTCACCGTCGGGAACTGCCACTGTGGCCCCTCCTGGCCGACATGGCCCCCTACGGCCTCATCGCCTACGCCATCTTCGAGTCCTCATGCCTGGTCAGGGGGGGTTGCCCCGGTCCCGTCGCCGGGGTCGGTCTGTATCCCGAGGGTTTCGCCAACCGGGTCTTCCCGGTGGGCCTGGCCGTGGCCCTGGTGATCCTGGCCGCGGTCCCGGTGGTCAGACGACTGGGACGTGACCACCCCCAACCGACGGTGGTGGCCACCCTGGCCCTGGTGGCCGGAGTCCGGGCCGTGGCCTCGATCTGGTTGCCCCGGGTGGGCGAGGCCCTGACCCGGCAACACCGAACGTCGATCCTCGTGGCGGCCGTGGCCGTCGTCACCGCCATCGTCCTGGCGGTCCGATCGAGGTCACCACTCGAAACCGCGGCCCAGGACTGATCGAACACCTGTTCGCAACCAGGTATCATGTGGCCATGGCCCCGTCAGTAGCGTCAACGGCCGTGCCCAACTGGCAGGGTTCCCTCCTCGGGGGAGGTCGACCCTCGCTCGACCCCGACTTCGGTGGCCTCGAGCGCATCCCCCTGGACCACGGCGCCTGGGTGGATCTCTGTCACGGATGGCTGAAGGGGCCCGACACCCTCTTCGAGGTGCTCTCGACCACCCTGCCCTGGACGGCCCCCGAGATGGTGATGTACGACCACAGCATCGTCCAGCCCCGCTTGTCGGCGTGGTGGCGACCCGACCGGGACCATCCCTGGCCCGAGGGTGTCCTCCCCCTGGCCCGGGCCCTGGAGTCCCGCTACGGAGTGCCCTTCGAGAACTTCGGCGCCAATCTCTACCGTGACGGTCGGGACAGCGTGGCCTGGCACGGAGACCGCCTGCACCGCGACCAGAACAGGGCCCTGGTGGCCGTCATCACCCTGGGGGCCCCACGCACATTCCTGCTGCGACCCCGGGGCGGGGGGCCCTCGGTGCGGTTGCGGCCGGCGGCCGGCGATCTCCTGGTGATGGGTGGCACCTGTCAGCGCACCTGGCAGCACTCCGTCCCCAAGACGGCACGGCCGGTGGGCCCGCGCATCAGCGTCACCCTCCGCCCCCACCCTGGGACCCCGATACCCGCCCTCGGCCGACCGGGGTCGGAGCCCAGGGGAGCTTCGTTCCGCCGAACCGGTCGCCCCGGCGTCGTTCACGGCTCCAGGTCACCGGGGCTGTCAGGAACATCGACCGCCAATTCGCGCAGCCACTCCAGCGGAACCAGTTCCAGCACCGCGGCGTTGGTCGAGGCCAGGACCACCGGCGCCGCCACGCCGTCACGGTAGGCGAGGGCCCAGTTCCGGGCAGTCACGCACCACCGGTCGCCGGGCACCAGACCGGGAAACCGGTAGTGGGGCATGGGGGTTGAGAGGTCGTTCCCGATCGAACGCTGGTGCTCCAGGAACTCCCGGGTCATGACCGCACATATCGTGTGGCTGCCGCGGTCCTCGGGCCCGGTGGAACAGCAGCCATCGCGGTAGAACCCGGTGAGCGGATCGGTGCCGCATGGCTGGAGAGGTCCTCCCAGTGCGTTCCGCTCCGGGTTCTCCTTCGATTCGGGGGATTGCTCCGGTTCGGTCACGGAGCGAGTATCGCACGGCCCGGGGGCTCCGGAGGGAGCGCCACACCCGACGACCGGCCCGGCCCCCGGGTCAGCGGGCGCACCGGCCTCCGAACCGCCCGCGTCAGCGCCCCGCGGACCCGAACACCGGGAGCCGGATGGTGGGACCACAGCTCTAGAGTGGACCCATGGCCGACCGCAACCAGTGGATGGAGCTCATAGAGGCGAACCCGGGTCACTCGCAGTGGTACATCGACCGCTTCCGGGCCATGGAGGCCGAGGGCCAGGACCTGGCCGGCGAGGCCCGTCTCATCGACGCCATGGTGCCCCGCCGGGCCCGCATACTCGATGCCGGGTGCGGACCGGGTCGGGTCGGCGGATTCCTCTCGCGGCTGGGCCATCAGGTGGTCGGGGTGGACCTGGATCCCAAACTCATAGCGGCCGCCCGCGAGGACCATCCCGAACCCCTGTGGCTCCACGGCGATCTGTCCGAGTTGGATCTGGGGTCCCTCGGCCTCCCCAGCGGCTTCGACGCCATAGTCAGCGCCGGCAATGTCATGGCCTTTCTCGCTCCCAGCACCAGACGACCGGTGCTGACCCGCCTGGCCGGGCACCTCCTGCCCCACGGTCGCCTGGTGGTCGGATTCGGGGCCGGCAGGGGCTACGAGTTCGACGAATTCTTCACCGACGTCGAGGCATCCGGTCTGTGCGTGGACCTCCGGCTCTCCACCTGGGATCTGCGACCACTCAGGTCCGACTCCGACTTCCTGGTGGCGGTCCTGTCACCGGCCTCCGGCGCCGACCCGGGCTGAACCCGACCTCCACCCCCGACACCAGCCCCGGGCGTGACCCCACCGGCGCCGACCCCCACTGGTGCGGCGGCCCCGAGCCCCTCAGTGCCCCCCGCCCACGAGCCCGTCGCGCACATCGGCATCCCTCCGGCCCGGGTCCCGCAGGGCCGGGTCACCGACTCCGCCACCTCCCGGTGAACGGGCGGTGACCCTCACCGGACCGAGGTGCCGGATCCCGTATCGGGGCGCCTCGAGCACCTCACCCGTCGGCTCACCGTCGGGTCCCAGGGGTTCGAGGATCATCTCACCGGGAGCGCCGGCACCTCCCCCGGACTCACCGTGTCCCGATGGGGGGCCCAGACCCTCACCGCGGAATGACCACTGGGCCGGAACCAGGACGTCGGCCTCGTACTCGATTCCGGTGCCCCCCCGGAAGCGTCCCCGACCCCCGCCACCGGATCGGAACTCCTGACGGCGGATCCGCACCGGATAGGTCGCCTCGGTCAACTCGACATTGGGGAGATTCAGCCCACCCAGTGCGATCAGGTGCCCGATCTGGTTGAAGCCGTCCCTTTCGGTGGTGGCCCCACCCCCGGCCGCCGCATTCCAGTGGTAGAGGACGAATGGTCTCCCCCGCCACTGCCCCGACGTGACCCCGAAGAGGTTCTTGCCCCATCCGGCCAGGGCCCGTCCCGGGTCGGCCCGGGAGAGGCAGCGCCAGACCAGGTGGATGATCTCGTGAGCCGGGTTGACCGTGTTCATGGTCATGGCCGCCGGGGGACGGGCGTTCACGATGGTGCCCTCGGGAGCGATCATCTCCACCGCCCGGAAGGTTCCCTCGTTCCGGGGCAGGTCTGGAGGCAGGAACGAGGCCAGGGCCATCGACACCGCCGACCAGGTGTTCACCCACGAGGAGTTCTTGAACCCCCGGATCTGGGGGGAGGTCCCGGTGAAATCCACGGTCACCCGCTCACCTTCGATGGACAGCCGCAGGGCCAGACGGGAGTCATGGGGACCGAGACAGTCGTCGTCCCAGAATTCCTCGGCCTCCCACACCCCGTCGGGCAGGGCGGCCACCTCGGCACGGAAGCGCCGGTCGGCGTGAGCGCAGATCTCAGCGAACATCTCCCGGCACCGGGCCGCTCCCTCCGTGGCCACCAGCTCCGCCATACGCCGGGACCCGATCTCAGTGGAACCCAACATGGCCCTGAGGTCACCGTCCAGGAGCTCAGGGGTGCGGGTGTTGATCATGAGGAGCTTCCAGAGGTCACGCCTCATCTCCCCGGCCTCCACCAGTCGCAGGGGAGGCAGGCGGATTCCCTCCTGGAAGATCTC
>JALSTE010000786.1 GCA_026983855.1 Acidimicrobiia bacterium | reverse complement strand
GGCGACGAAAACCTACGGTCTAGAACCGGCCGACCTGATCTTCGACGCCCTCACCTTCCCCCTCAGCACCGGGGATGACGACCTCCGGGGCGACGGAATGGCCACCATCGAGGCCATCAGGAGGATCAAGGCCGAACTGCCCGGGGTTCACACCACCCTGGGGGTGTCCAACATCTCCTTCGGACTGAAGCCCGCCGCCCGCCACGCCCTCAACTCCGTCTTCCTCCACGAGTGTGTCCAGGCCGGTCTGGACTCCGCCATCGTGCACCCGTCCAAGATTCGTCCCCTGAACCGCATTCCGGAGGACCAGCGCGAGGTGTGCCTGGATCTGATCTACGACCGCCGCCGCTTCGACGACAACGGGATCTGCACCTACGACCCCCTCCAGGAACTGCTGGCGATCTTCGCCGACGTGACGGTGGACGCGGCCGTCAAGGAGGACCACAGCGACTGGCCGGTGGACCGTCGGCTCTCCCAGAGGATCATCGACGGCGACCGCGACGGGCTGGAGGCCGACCTCGACGAGGCGATGGCCGCCGGCATCGCCCCCCTGGCCATCATCAACGACGTGCTCCTGTCGGGGATGAAGGTCGTCGGTGAACTGTTCGGCAGCGGGGAGATGCAGCTCCCCTTCGTGCTCCAGTCGGCGGAGACCATGAAGAAGGCCGTCTCCTACCTGGAGCCCCACATGGAGAGCGCCGACACCGCCACCGCCAAGGGCAAGGTGGTGCTGGCCACGGTCAAGGGCGATGTCCACGACATCGGCAAGAACCTGGTGGACATCATCTTCACCAACAATGGCTACGAGGTCCACAACATCGGCATCAAGGTGCCCATCGCCGACATCATCGCCAAGGTGGCCGAGGTGGGGGCCGACGCGGTGGGGATGAGCGGGCTGCTGGTCAAGAGCACCCTGATCATGAGGGACAACCTCGAGGAGCTGAATCGGCTGGAGCACAAGGTCCCGGTCCTGCTCGGGGGAGCGGCCCTCACCCGCACCTACGTGGAGAAGGACCTCAGGGAGGTGTACGAGGGCCGCCTGTTCTACGGAAAGGACGCCTTCGAGGGCCTCACCACCATGGACCGTCTCATGGAGATGAAGAGGTCCGGGGTCGATGACCCCGAGTTCGGGTCCACCCCGAGCGGCCGGCAGCTCCCCAAGCGCCAGTCCCAACGACTGGCGGAGATGACCGACGTGAATCTGCCCTCCCGCTCACCGGAGGTGACCACCGACAACGAGGTGTTCGTCCCCCCGTTCCTCGGCAGCCAGATAATCAAGGGCATCCCCATCGACGACATCGTCGCCTACGTGAATGAGACCGCCCTGTTCCGCAACCAGTGGCAGTACCGGCCCGAATCGGGGGAGACCGACGCCGAGTTCAAGGACCGCATAAGGGTCGAGTTCCGCCAGGAGCTGGCCAAGGCCCGGGCCGCCGACATTCTCATCCCCCAGGTGGCCTACGGCTACTATCCGGCCAACTCCGTGGGCCGGGAACTGATCGTCTACGCCGACACCGACCGGTCCGAGGAACTGGCCCGCATGGAGTTCCCCCGCCAGAAGGTGGAACCCCATCTGTGCATCGCCGACTTCTTCCGACCCCTCGACAGTGGCGAGATCGACTACGTGGCGTTCCACGTCGTCACCATGGGTCCGGCGGTGTCGGAGGCCACGGCCCGTCTGTTCGCCGAGGACCGCTACGGGGAGTACCTCAAGCTTCACGGGCTGGGGGTGGAGCTGGCCGAGGCCCTGGCCGAGTACTGGCATCACCGCATCCGTGAGGAGTGGGGCTTCGCCGATGAGGACGGCCCCAGCCTGGCCGGACTGTTCCGGCAGAAATACCGGGGTGGGCGCTACTCTTTCGGCTATCCCGCCTGCCCCGACCTGGAGGACAACATGACCATCGCCCGCCTCCTCGACGCCGACCGGATCGGGGTCTCCTGCTCGGAGGACACCGGCTTCCAGTACCAGCCCGAGCAGACCACCTCGGCCATCATCTGTCACCACCCCCGGGCCAAGTACTTCGTTGCCCGGTGAGACCCCGGCCAACCGGGGCCTGACCGTAGGCCTCATACTCCTGGTCACCATCCTGGCCACCGACACCCTGGCCGTGGTCGCCGCCATGCCGATCGTGGAGTCCGAGCTGGGAGGTCGCAGTCTCTACGGAGCGGTCTTCAGCGCCTTCGTCCTGGCCGAGGTGGTGAGCATCGTGATGACCGGCCACCAGGTGGGACGGCGGCCCCACCACCATCTCCTCCTGTTCGGGGTGTCGGTGTTCGCCGCCGGGCTGGTGGGAGCCGCCCTGTCCACGTCGATGGCCATGCTGGTGGGGACCCGGGCCGTCCAGGGTTTCGGGGCCGGTGTCATGGGGACGGTCTCCTACGGAATGGTCGGTCTGGCCTTCGACGACTCCCGCCGCCCCCGGATACTCGCCGCTCTCTCCACCGCCTGGGTCGCCCCGGCCCTGGTGGCCCCGGCCGGAGCCGCCTGGGTGGCCGAGCACCTCCACTGGCGCTGGGTCTTCGCCGGCCTCCTCCCCCTGGTGGCGGTCGCTCTGACCCTCACCTACCTGCCCATGAGTCGGGTCCGGGCGGTGGAACCCGACCCCGACCGGACCGCGGGTACCCACAACGCCATACTGCTGGCCCTGGGCATCGCCCTGCTGCAGGTCGGCCTGTCCCGCCCCGAGCCGTGGATCATGCTCCCGGTCGGAGGGGCGGGGATGTGGGCCCTCGTCCGCGGCTTGTCTCGGCTCCTACCCGAGGGAAGCCTGGCCGCCCGGGGTGCGGTCGGGGGGTCCATGGCCACGAAGCTCCTCATCAGCACGGTGTTCATAGGCACCGACGCCTTCATTCCCCTGGCCCTCACCGACATCCACGGGGCCTCGGCCACCGCCGCCGGTCTGACCCTGACCATCGGCGCCCTGGCCTGGACGGTCGGCTCCTGGACCGTGGCCCGACGCGACGGGGTTTGGCCCGAGCGACGGATGGCCGTCTCGGGTGCCCTCATCCTGGGCTCGGCCACCGGAGTCCTCCTGGCCACCCTGAGCGGATCCCTCCCGGGGGTGGCCCTGGCGGTGACCGCCTGGGCCGTGGGCGGCTTCGGAATCGGCCTGGCCTTCGGCGTGGTCAACGTCGTGGCCTACCGGGAGTCCACCGCGGCCGAGGCCGGGCACATCAGCATGTCCCTGCAGTTGGGGGACATAGTCGGTGCCGCTCTGGGAACCGGTCTCGGCGGCGCCCTGGTGGCCCTCGGTTCCGAACAGGGATGGTCCACCGGCCGGGCCCTGCTCATCTGGTGGGGTTTTCTCGCCGTGGCCGCGGTGGCGGGGGCACCTCTCGTCACCCGCAACATCCCGGGTCGACCGGCCCCACGCCCCACCCCGGTGCCGGCGACGTGAGTGACGTGCCCGTCACCCGGGGCCCCGACGGTCTAACCCGCTGCTCCTGGGCGGGGGACTCCCCCGACTACATCGCCTATCACGACCTGGAGTGGGGCCGACCGGTGACCGACGACACCCGCCTGTTCGAGAAGGTCTGCCTCGAGGGCTTCCAGTCCGGACTGAGCTGGCTGACGATCCTGCGCAAGAGGGAGAACTTCCGTTCCGCCTTCGCCGGGTTCGATCCCGCCGCCGTGGCCCGCTTCGACCACCACGACGTGGAACGCCTGATGAACGACGCCGGGATCATCCGCCACCGGGGCAAGATCACCGCCGCGGTGAACAACGCCTCCCGGGCCCTGGAGGTGATCGACGAGTTCGGATCCCTGGCCGCCTACTTCTGGTCATGGGAACCCGAGCGGTGCCCCCCAAACCGGGAGCCGGATCCCCAGGAGTGGGCCCCGACCGCCACCACGACGGAATCGGTGGCCCTGGCCCGTGATCTCAAGCGTCGGGGCTGGCGGTTCGTCGGGCCCACCACCGCCTATGCCTTCATGCAGGCCATGGGACTGGTCAACGATCACGCCCCCGGCTGTCACGTCCGCTCCGTGGTGGACGACCTCCGGGCCGGACTCGATCGCCCCGGCCGCCCCTGAGGACGCTGTCCCCCGGGTCGGGCCCCCGCCCACGCGGCCCGGGCCACGAGATCGGTCATGATCATGACCCGCTCTTCGCCGGGCCCCCGTCGGCGCGGCCCGCCGAGTGTGAACGCCGGATGGGGAGGGACCGAGGGGTCAGGCCCCGGCCAACACGGCCCGGGCCACGAGATCGGTGCCGAAAGCGGTGAGGATGGCCAGGTACAGCAGCCCGGTGGCGGCCATCACCGCCGAGTAGTACCTCTCCCTGAGGGCCGCCCGGGTGACGAACACGAGCACGATGGTGGTGAGGGCGCTCGCCCCCCAGAACCAGCCCAGGATGCCGCCGTAGGAGTCGTCGATGGTTCCGTTCCAGACCGAGACCATTCCCGGGGGTAGCAGCAGGAGACCCACCTCCAGGGGCCATATCCAACCCAGCCAGCGCACCAGCTCCACGAGTGCCGCCCGTTTGAGGCCGGGCTGCACCAGGTACCAGTGACCCAGCAGCATGGCGTCGGACACCGCCCCGAGGAAGGCCGCACCCACGACGGTGCGGGCCACGGACAACCAGGCCGGATCACCGGCGGCCAGGCCGGCGGCCACCAGACCCACCAACCCCACCACGGGTCCCACCAGATCCAGGCGGGGCTCGAACTCGGCTCCCGTGGCGTTGTCGACGCGTTCGGCCCGGTCGATGCCGGTCATGGCCGCCACCCTCTCGGTACGGCGGTCGTGCTCGGCCCGGTGACCCGAGACCCCCGCCCCCCGCCGGACCACGGACTGGGCCAGTGAGTACAGGGTCACCGCGATCAGGACCATGGTGGCCCCCTCCCTGCCCCACACGGTGCCGTAGCGCAGACCCACCGCCAGGGACCCGGCCGCGATCACCAGGTAGACCAGACGCATGAGCCAGCCGTACCCGAGGCCCACCTCACGCCGGCGGGTGGTGATCCAGAGGAAGAACAGTCCCCCGGTGGACCATTGGAGGAGAACCGTCGCCGCCTGCAGATCCATCAGTTCTCGACGACCACCAGCTCGTGATCGATGTGATTCAGGGGATCGGCCCCCTCGGGGCCAACGACCACGATGTCCTCCAGGCGGGCCCCCCAGCGGCCGGGAACGTAGATACCGGGCTCGATGCTGAAGGCGTGTCCGACCACGACGGGCTCGGCGTTACCCTCCACGATGTAGGGATCCTCATGCTCCTCCAGACCGATGCCGTGACCCGTGCGGTGGATGAAGTGGGGGCCGTGGCCGCCGGCGGTGATGATGTCCCGGGCGACCCGGTCGATGGACTCGCACGAGACCCCGGGGCGCACCGACGCCACCGCTGCCCGCTGGGCCTCCAGCAGCAGCGAGTACAGCTCCCGGAACTCCGCCGGGGGTTCACCGGTGTGGACACAGCGGGTGATGTCGGAGCAGTAGCCGTCCATGGTCCCCCCGAAGTCACACAGGACCACCTCCCCCGGTTCGATGATCCGGTCGCCGGGATGGTGGTGGGGGCTGGCGGCGTTCTCACCGGCGGCGACGATGGCGAAGTTCACCCTCTCGTGACCCTCGCGGAGGAGACGATCGCCGAGTTCGGCGGAGACCTCGGCCTCGGTACGTCCCACCAGGGGGATCTCCCCGTTCTGCAGGGCCCGCCCCACCCGGTCCGCCGCCGCCCCGGCCCGACGCAGGGCCTCGATCTCGGCGGGGTCCTTGACGGCCCGAAGGGGTGACATCACCTCCGCCGACCGAATCAACTCGAGTCCGGGTCGCAGGGCCAGGAGTTCGACCAGGAACCGGGCCCACATGGTGTCCCCGACCGCCACCCGGCGTGAGTCCCCCAGGGCCGCCGCCACCAGCGACACCGGGTCCTGGGTCTCCATCCAGGTCTCGACGACGAACACCCGGGGATGGGGCGTCACCCGTGGTGCCTCCAGAACCGGCACCATGAGCACCGGGGGACGGTCACGGGTGACCACCAGGGCCGTCAGGCGTTCGAGGGGCATGGCCCGGTAACCGGTGAGATAGGGCAGGTCGGCCCCCACGGACAGGACCAGGGCGTCCACGCCCACGGTGACCATCCGGTTCCGGACCCGGGTCATTCGGGCCGCCAGCATCGACTCCACGTCGGCTTCGGCCGGGACTGAGGTATCCATGATGACCCGAGGCTAGGCGGTCGGCGAGGACCACGGATCCCCGAGGTCAAGACGGAACCGACCCGGCCTCAGATTCCCTCCGCCGGACCGATCATGGCCAACCGGCGGATTCTCCGCCTCACGGCCACGGCCAGGATCATGCCCATGTTGAGCACGATGAGGATCACCCAGATGATCGCCGAGGAGGATCCCCCCGCCGAGGGCGGTCCCGATGAGGGACCACCGGGTACGGCCACCACCCCCCCGGCCTCCTGATCGGTGGAGGACGGTTCGCTGGACCCGATGCCGTCAGCCCGGTCGGCGCCGGTCGTGGTCGTCGACTCCGTTGACGGGACCGTCGTTGCCGAGTCGGCGCCGGTGGTGGAGGGGAGGGTCGTACCGTCCTCCACGGCCACCGTCACCGGGGGAACGGTGGTCGTGGTGGTGGTCGTCGTGGGTGCCGCCGTGGTCGTGGTGTTGCGCACCCGGGTGGTGGTGGTTCTCACCCGGGTGGTGGTCGTGGACGGGGCCGCGGTCGTCGTGGTCGTGCTCGACGTCGTGGTGCTCGACGTGGTCGTGGTCGACGTCGTGGTGGTGGGTACGGTCGTGACCGGCACCGTGGTCACCGGCACCGTGGTGGTGGGGTCGGTGGGACAGGGGACCTCGTTGCCCACCCCGTCGAAGCAGACCTGGGCACCGGCGGGGGTCGGGACCAGGAGGGAGACCACGACGGTCAGCA
>JALSTE010000785.1 GCA_026983855.1 Acidimicrobiia bacterium | reverse complement strand
AGGGCGGCCGGGTCCACCTGGGGTACCCCCGCGATGACCACTCTGAGTTCCGACCTGAGTTGCTCCGGCATCAGGCCAACGGCCCGGATCAGGACATCAGCGCCCTTGTAGTGGCAGACACGCCCGAACATGAGAACATTGAGCGGACGGCCCGGCGAGGCGGGTACCGGCGGGCACGGTGGCTGGACCTCCACCCCGATCGGCACCAGCGCGGTCGGGGTGCCGACCCCCTGGGCCTTGAGTTGTTCAATGCTGAAATCGGTGTGCACTATCAGCTCGTCGGCTCCCCTCATGGCCCAGTTCATCCCCAGACGCCGGGGGGAGAACCTCGACACACCGTGCAGGGGGTTGGTGTTGTGCACCGTCACCACCACCGGGCACCACCGCCAGAGGCGGATGAGAACACCGTCGAGTGCGGGCACCACCAGCCACTGATAGTGCACTATGTCCGGTCTGTCGCTCCTCAGGCGTCGCCACAGGCCGATGAGATCGAAGGGATGTTCCAGCAGACGGAGAACCTGAGCCGCGAAGGTCGGGATCCCCCGCCTCCGAAGTCTCTCGGACCAGCGGTAGAAGTCCGGCTCCTCGTGTTCGGGTAGGGACTCCTGCGCCTCTCCCGACCGGGGTGGGCGGGTGTGCAGTGTCACCCGGAGACCCTCGTCGACCAGGGCCCCGACCAGTCCCACATCGTAGGGACCGGAGTAGCGGCCCGGATCCAGCATGGCCACCCTTCGCCGCCCGGTTGCGACCGTGCCCGTCAGTTCCGACTCCATCGAGTTCCTATCGGCGCTCGGAGTCGTTTCCAAGGCTGATTTCGGCACTCATCCCCGAAGTCACCTCGAGAGCCGCCGTCGACCAGTTCCGGTCGAGACCCCACTCGGTGGTCTCGGCCTGCCGGGCGATGCCGCTGATCATCGACAGCAGGGCACCCAGGAACACCGCCAGTCGGAACTTGTCGAGTATCGACTCCGCCATCCCCTTGGCCAGCAGACCGCCGACACCGATCCCGGCCCCGAGACTGAGCATGGTCAGACGTGGATCCAGTCTGGACCGCCACGACGCCAGCATCTCCCGGAAACTGGAGAAGATGGCCACCAGAAACAGGCCCAACCCCACCAGTCCGGACCTGAGGGCGACATCGATCAGAATGTTGTGGGAGGTGACCAGGCTCGGGGGGGCCGGCCACTGATCGGGGAGTATCTGCCGGAAACCGGCCCCGTGGCCGATCACGGGACTCTCCAGGATGAAGTCCCTGGCGTCCTCCCACAGCAGAACCCGCAGCCGTGAGGTGCTGTCCTGGGCATTTCCGACCAGGGCGTCCTCGACCCCGCTGGTGATCTCGGCCGTGCGACCCGCCACCGTCAACCCCGAGAGCCCCACCGTGAGGGCCAGCACCACAACCAGGAGGAACTCCGTCGGGGTGATGGTCACCCTCTCCCTCCAACGAGGGGTGAGGGACATGAGCAGAGTCAGACCCACCATCACACCCAGCCCCACTATCGACGCCGCCTGGTGTCCGATCAGGGGAATGAGCATGGCCAGGGACCCGGCGATGATCCGGAACCGATGATGTCGTGGAGAGGAGATCTCCACCAGGATCAGCATCAACCCCATGGTGCTGATTATCGAGGAGGTGTCGGCACCCAGACCCCCGAACTCGGGGATGGTGACCGGGCCCGCGCCGATGGCGACCGGGCCCACCACCAGGATCATCACCATGTAGCCGAACGCGACCACGAACAGCACCCGACTCACGATTCTCAGGAACCTCTCCCCCAACAGCTTGCGCACATCCATTCCGGCGACCAGCGCATAGCCACCCGCCAACAAGAGCATCGAACGAACCTGTCCGATCACCTCCGGTAGCGGGTTTCCCCCGTAGTAGCCGGTGATCCCGCCGGCCAGGTACCAGGCCATGAACGCCACCCACAGCAGGGCCGTCAGGGAGACCCGGGAGGTCGGCGGCCGGGCCATGACCCGGGCCGCCAGGGCCATCGGGATCAGTACGTCGACCGGCCTGACGTCGAAGGAGCCCAGGGGAATGCGGAACAGGCCACTGGGAACGGTGTTCTGGCTCTGGAACAGCACCGCCTCCAGCAGGGCCACCCCCATCACGGTGGCCACCACCACCTCTCCCCGACCCTCCCCCTCCAGGCGGGTGAACCATCCGAAGAGCATGAGGGACCCCACCAGGGCCAGGAAGGCGGCGAGGATCAACACGGCGCTACCCACCGGCGCCGTCCTCAGCCGGCCCCGAGGCTGGTCTTGTCATAGTAGGGGGAGCGTCGGTCGAAGATCCGCCGTCGGACACGGTTGATGACCACCCCCAGCAGCACCGAACCCGATTCCCGCAGGCGGTCCACCGCCGCCGCGATCTCGGGGAGTTCGGAGGTGGAGGCGTCGATCACCAGGATCACGTAGCGGACCTGGGAGAGGATGGAGGCCGTCTCCACGACCTCACGCATCGGGGGGGCGTCGACTATGAGCAGGCCACCCTCGACGCTGAGTTCGGCCATGGCCTTGGGCAGGGTGACCGGTACGAGGTCCCCCGGACGGCCATCGGGGAGCCCGGCCGGCAGGTACCTCAGACCGTTCATGGAGGTGGGTCGGACGAAGTCCTCCGCCGAGCCCGTCAGCAGGTCGGCCAGGCCGTGCCCGGAGGGAACCCCCAGCCGGCGGTGCAGGGAGGGGCGACGGAGGTCGGCGTCGATCAGGGTGGTGTCCACCCCGACCGCGGCCAGGGACCAGGCCAGGCCCACGGCGACGGTCGATTTGCCCTCGCCGGCCCGGAACGAGGCCACGGCGATGCGCCGCACCCCGTGCTCCTGGATCTGGAACTCGGTGTTGGTTCGCAGGCCCTGGAAGGCGTCGACCAACTCGGGCACACCACTCTCGAGCAGTTCCACGATCGGGGTGGTGCCCGCTCTCAGGGAGCGGACCGAGGGGACCTCGGCCAGCACCGAGGTGCCCAGCCGCTGCCTTATGGTCTCGGTGCTGTCGAACGCCTCCCGGATCCGGCCGGTGACCACGGCGGCGAACACCGCGGCGATGATCCCGATGACCGTGGCCACCGCGATCAACGGGACCGGCTTGGGGTAGGAGGGGGCCGAGGGGACCAGGGGGGGATCCACTATGCGCAGGTTGTAGAAGCCGGGGCCGCTTCTCTGGTCCTCGAGCCACTGCCCGAGGGCCGCGGCCCAGTCGGCGGAGGCCTGGGGGTCCCCGGTGACGACGGAGATCTCGAAGACGCTGGTGGTGAAGTTCACCGCCACGTCGGGGTCGATGCTGCGGTAGGCGACGGGAACCGCCGCCGCCGCCTCGTCGCGGGCCGAGCGGCTCTGGACCAGCTCCGCCAGGCTGGGCAGTTCGAACGACACCGCCCGGGCCACCGACTCGGGAGTGGAACCGGGGACCTCACGGACCTCAGCTATGAGGGTCACTTTGGCCGTGTACTGCCGACTGGGCAGATAGGCCGCCGCCACCCCGAGCAGCACGCAAATGTCGAAGGCGATCAGGGCCACCACCCAGTGGCGGCGGATCGACAGCCGGAGTTCTCGAAGGTCCACGTGATTCCTCGTCTGCCGCGGGGGACACTATGCGGCGTCGACCCACGGCGCGCCGACTATAGGTCAGGGCTGTTACCCGCGAACGGTCGATGCTACACCGCAGGCCGCCCAGCGGTGGACAGCCCTGGACTGGCTACCGGTGGGCCACCGCCATGTCTATGGCCACCGCCCCGGGGCTCAGGGTCTTGGTGTAGTCGAAGGCCCGGGCGTCGCCGAAGGAGAACACACGCCCGTCGGCATCGAGGATCCAGTATCCGGCGCCGGTGTCGCTGACCCGGAGTTGAACGGCGGTGGGGGTGGCGCACAGACCCAGGCCCGGCAGGGACCCCATGAACGGAACCCCGAATGAGAACACCCCGCCGTCGGCGGCGTACAGCCAGTAACCCCGACTGAGAGGGTCGGCGGCCATGGCCACCACGGGGGCGTCCAGCCTCATGCCACCGGTGGAACCGTGGAAACCGGCGTCGCCGAAGGCGAACACCCCGCCGTCGGAACCGACCAGCCAGTAGCCCCGGCCACTGGGTGTGGAGCCCATGGCGATCACCTCGCCGTTGAGGTTCACGCCACCCATAGAACCGTAGAAATCGGCCGAGTAGGCGAACACCCCGCCGTCGGAGGCGGCCATCCAGTAGCCACCCCGACCGTTGGGTTCCATGTGGACCACGTCGGCGTTCAGGGCCAGGCCCGAGGGATCACCGCGGTGAGCGGCGTCGCCGAAGGCGTAGACCCGGTTGTTCTCGTCGATTATCCAGTAACCGCGACCCGAGGCGGTGGACTGGATGGCCACCGGAGCGGCGGAGACCCCCAGGGTGGTGAGGTCACCGAGTGAACCCACACCCATGCCGAACACCCGACCGGCCGAATCGAGCACCCACAGTCCGCGCCCACTGGCGCTGGACGGCGCCCCGGCCGGGTTGGTGGGAGCCGTGCACTGCCGGTAGCTGGCCGGTGGTGACGGGGGTGGTGTCGTGGTGGGCGACGGTGCCGTGGCCGGGGGTGCCGTGACCGGGGGCGCAGTGGCCGGGGGTGCCGTGGCCGGAGGAGCCGTGGTCGGCGGCGCGGTGGTCGGCGGCGCAGTAGTCGGCGGCGTGGTGGTCGTGGGGGGAGGGGGTGGAACCGTCGAGGGAGGGGCCACGACCGCTCCGGCCCCGAAGAGCTGTCGGTACAGCGACGAGGCCTTGGGGAAGACCGTCGGGGAGCTGATCCGGAAGTGACTCTCGTGGTTGTCGGTGTCGAAGTACATCATGTACCCCACCCGGCTCGAACGAGCCGCCACCCAGTCGTGGAACTTCTGGATGAAGTAGGTGTTGTCGGGGTCCACACCGGCCACGTGCCGCTCGGAGAGACCCCACTCGGCGAAGGCCAGCTTCTTGCCGTGGGCGGCGGTGAATCCGTCAATCCAGTTCAGGCCGGTCTTGTAGGTGAGCATGTAGTTCCACCGGTCGACGGGATCGGCCTCCTGGGCGGCCCATGAGGTGTCGTAGATGTCGAAGCCCACGTAGTCGACGTAAGCGTCACCGGGATAGGCGGCGGTGGGGGGTGACCCGTACTTCAGGATGAGACTCCACTCGAACTCGAAGTGCTGCCCGGGCACCGAGCGCATGATGTTCACCATCCGCCGGAAGTAGGCGGCGTACCCGGCGGGATCGGTGGACATCTTCCACGGATGGAAGTTCCCGTTGGCCTCGGCCCCGATGCGAAGGACGGCGTCGGGGTCGTTGGCCACGATCTTCTCCGCCACCTGGCGGATGTAGCTGTCGTAGCTGCCGGAGTTACCTGCGGCGAAGGAACCCCCCGGGGGGAACATGGCCAGGGCGTAGACCGCCCGGTGACGGTCACCCTTCCAGACACTGCTCTGGGCACCGGCGGCGTGGATGATCTCCGACCAGGAGGAACCGTCGATGAAGTCGCTCACGTAGGCGACCTGGCGCCCGAGCCAGGCCTCGTGCTCGGCGACCCGGGCCCGGGTGGAGGCCCTAACCCCGTTAGGTGGTAGTTGGGTGGAGGCGGTGGCCGGACGCGGGGCCAGAACCAGGCCGGAGGCCAGGACCACCAGAGCGAGAACCGAGTAGAGGACACGACGTGTCACCGGGACACCCCCATGAGGGTTGAATGCGGATTGGGGCATCTATCGGTCGCGCTCCGGTAGATCTGTAACACGTTCGTCAGATTCTTCCCCGCCAGGGTTCCCGCCCGGCCCGCAATCCACCCGATCCCGCCCCCGCAGCCGTGATCCGGTACCGCCGATGGCGGTCGAAACACGGTGATGGGGCCCGACGTTCGCTACCGAACGCGTTTGGCCCCTCACTCTTTGCGGTTGCGTGACGAACATTGCGATTACATTACCGAACTTGACTGTCCGGCACAATCCCCAGTGTTCAGCCCCCTCTGAAACCGCCGTTCACCACTCGACCAGGTGGGACAGTCCGTCGTCGAATTCCCCTCGGGGCACACGCCACCTCTCCACCGGGAACCGGGCCGAGGGTTCGATTCTGATGTCACGCACCGACGGGGGCAGTTCGAAGCTCACCCTCCACCTACGGGTCTCGCCGGGGGCCAGGAGGATCTGGGTGCCCACGACCCGTGTCGGACCGTCCCCACCCACCACGGTCAGATCGTCCACACCCTCGATCCGGGTTCCCACCGCCGGACCTGGGACGTTCACCGTGAGGATGCCGGCGTAGTGATCGGCCGGGGTCGGGGTGTCACCCACTGGGCCCGCCACGTAGGCCGGGAGTCCGGGCGGGGTCTCATTGGTGAGGGTCACCTCGACCTCGACCCTGGTGGCGTCCGACCCGGGGGTGACGCTCAGGCGGCTGCTCATCGGAAGGTAGTAGTCGAGCTTGTTGGGCCCCCTGTTGACCACCGAGACCAACAGGGAGTGCTCCTCGAGATGTCCGGCCATTCCGGCCTGCTCCCACAGTCTCTCTTCGGAGGTCCGGGGACTCCACGCCAGGATGTGACGACCGTTCACCGCCCGGGCCAGGGCCCTCACCAGGGCCACCTCGTCGATGTCCCGGTCCAGCATGGCCACCAGGACCGCGGGGGCGATGGTGGCCAGCCTTTCCCTCCTCACCACCTGACCGGCGTTGTCCAGGGGAAGATCCAGGTACTGCCCATTGAGCAGCACGTCCACCACGTTGTCGGCGGTGAGGGTGATCTCGGGGGTCTCCACCGGCCCGGTCACCTCCAGGATGGCGGCCAGGGCGAAGGGGTCGGTCCACAGCACCCCGTCCACCTCCGCCCCCCCGGCCCCGACCCACATGTCGGCCACCAGCCGGGCCGTGGTCTCGAACCGGGGGCTGAGGCCGACCAGGCCCCACTGCTCGTTGGGCTTCAA
>JALSTE010000784.1 GCA_026983855.1 Acidimicrobiia bacterium | reverse complement strand
ACCCAGCTCGGCGCCGACGGTTCGGTCGTCTCCGTGGGGGGCGCGGCGGTACCCGGCCTGGACGCCTCACGTTTCGATCTCTTCGCCCTGTGGTTGGCGGCCGTTCCGATCGTGGTCTGGGGAGCCCCTCTGGGGACCTGGGTGGTTTCCAAGGTCTCCGAGCACCGCCTCGTCGCATTCGTGGCGATCCTGGCCGGTGTCGAGGTGATCACGACCCTGATCCTCGTCGAGGAGATACGCCAGGAGCCCGCGTTGTTGGCCTACACCGTCGGAGGACTGGTCCTCATTCCGCCCTTCGTTCGTTGGCTGGCGGCCTCTCGGCATCGCCTGCTCGGCCTTCCCCCCACCCCGGTTCCCGGCGTTCCCGCCGTGGGAACCGGCGGTTCCTGACCGACCCCCGTGTCCCGGAGTCCCAGCGGCGGAACCGATGGGTCGGTCCTCCTCACCCCCACCCGCCGTCCACGAGCGGGCCGGGCCCGATCCCGGTGGGCCGACCGGCGCCGCGGGACGGCACGACCAGGACTGGGGACCGTCCTCGCCGGTGTGGTGGTTCTGGTGGCGTCATGTGCTGGTCACGCCACTCCCCCGGTCGACTCCACGGGGTCGACTCCGACCACCGCGACCGCGATCGCGCCGGCGAGGTTGAGCCCGGGCTCACTGGCCCTCCTCGGTCCGGAGACGGGACCGGTGGTGGCGGGAACCGATCTGGGCCGTCGTGAGGTTCCCCTCGAGCAGATCGTGTTCGACACCTTCGGTGCCGGGGATCTGACCCTCGCCGGGGCCGATGACCGCAGGGTCACGGAGCTGAGGGATGCCATCATTCCCCTCAACGAACCCCGGTACGTTTCCACCGGCGAGGCGGCTCCCGACCTCTCCGACGACGATCTGGTCCTGGGGTTCGTGGCCGCCGACGGGAGCGCCTGGGCCCATCCCCATCGCATCCTCAACTTTCACGAGATCGTCAACGCCGAGTTGGGCGGGCAACCGATCGTGGTCACATTCTGTCCCCTCTGCCGCAGTGGGGCCGTCTATTCACGTACGGTCGATCTGGGGGCGGGTCCCGAGGTGCTCGACTTCGGCAACACCAGCGCCCTCTACCAGAACGACCTCGTGATGTACGACCGTCAGACCCTTTCCTACTGGTGGCAGGTGAGAGGCCGGGCCGTGGTCGGGGCCCTGACCGGGGTGGAGTTGAGGGTACTGGCGTCGAGCACCACCACCTGGGGCCGGTGGCGGCGTGAACACCCCGACTCCTCGGTCCTCTCATTCGAGACCGGCTACCGGGTCGACTACGGACGGGATCCGTTCGCCGGCTACCGCGATGCGGTGAACGCGGGTCGCACGCCGTTCCCGGTGGCGCCGGAGTTCCTGACCGACGATCGCCTGGACCCGGCCACGCCCGTCGTGGTCGCCGTGGCTTCGGGGAGCCCCTGGGCCGTGCCCCTGGACACGGGTGGGCGGAGGGTGGTGGCCCTACCTCCCGTCGACGACCGGGCCGAGATCGTGGTGGTCGTTTCCGGCCCCGACTCCGTGGTGTTCGAGTCCCCCGACCCGGGCGGCCCGGGGTCCGGGCTGCGCTGGGAAGGGGATCGCCTGGTGGACGACCGGGGCAACACGTGGAACCTCGCCGGACTGGCGGTCGATGGGCCCGACGCCGGGATCGAATTGGCTCAGTTCCCCTCCCGGAACCAACTCTGGTTCTCCGCCGTGGCCGCCTTCCCCGCCATCGAGGTGGTGGGGAGGGACTGATTCCGGCCATCCAGAGTCCGTCCATCCGTGGGCGGAGATCCACCTCGGGGTCTCCCACCGGGGCCCGGCCCACTCAACGTGGTCTGGGTCCCGACTTCGCTGCTGCCGCCGCTTGGAGGGCGGTGATCAGCGCTGGGATGTCCGAGCCACTCAACGTGGTCTGGGTCCCGACTTCGATGGTGCCGCCGCTTGGAGGGCGGTGATCAGCGCTGGGATGTCCGAGCCACTCAACGTGGTCTGGGTCCCGACTTCGCTGCTGCCGCCGCTTGGAGGGCGGTGATCGGCGCTGGGATGTCCGAGCCACTCAACGTGATTTGGGTCCCGACTTCGCTGCTGCCGGTCCCGGGGCCCAGCTCAGGGGGCGGGCTCGAGGGACGATGGCACGGCCACGACCCGGTCGTGGTCACGCAGGGAGTTCATGGCCCACAGCCCCAATGCGGGACCCGGGGCGAGCATCAGGAACGCCCACCCCCATCCGAGGGAGTCCCGGACGACCGGCACCAGGAATATCGTGAACACCGAGAGAATGAACCCGGCGGCGAGTTGGGCGGTCAGCACCGATCCCACGAACCTCTGATCGGCCTGCTCGGTGACGACAGTTGAGAACTGGGCCGAGTCAGCCACGACCCAGAATCCCCACACGAGTCCCAGGGCCAGGACCACCCAGGGCCCGGTGGGGGCCAGGAACCCGATGACGGCGGCGACCGTCCCGGAGAACGCCATGGAGATCCCGGCGGCCTCGGCTCGGCCCCGGCGGTCCGATATGGCCCCGCCGGCCCATGAGCCGAGAGCGCCGGCACCGATGACACTGAAGGTCGCCAACCCCACCGCCACCGTGGATACATCGCCCCCGTCGCGAGCCAGCACATCGGCGAAGAACGCCCCGAACCAGGCCCACATGGCGTACAGCTCCCACATGTGACCGACATAGCCCAGGGTCGACAGCCGCACCCCGCGGGCGGCCAGGGCCCGTCTGGCGTCGCGCCAGTCGAAGCGGGCCGTGGGGAAGCGGTAGGGCCCGTCCTCGACCAGGAACTCGGCCAGGAGTCCACCGGCCAATGTCAGCAGTGAGGTGGCGTAGACCACCACCTTCCAGTCCAGGCCCCCGAACCCGTTGACCAGGTGGGGCAGAGCCGATCCCAGGGTCAGGGCGCCGACCATGACCCCCAGGGCGGTTCCCCGGTCCCGACGAAACCACGTCGACATCGCCTTCAGCGAGGGGGGATACACCCCGGCCAGGGACACCCCCACCAGGAACCGGAACGGCAGGGCGGTGATCAGGCCCCCACTCACGGCCAGGCCGGCGTTGGCCAGGGCGGCCCCCACGGCACCGAGCAGCATCAGACGTCGCTCGGAGAGGCGGTCGGCCAGGCCCAGGTAGGCCGACCCCACCGCCCCGACCACGAACCCGATCTGAACCATGATCGTCAACCAGCTACCCGCCACCCTCGACAGATTCCAGTTGGCGCGAAGTTGGGGCAGGACCGCCGCGGCGGAGAACCAGGTCGCCATCGACAGCACCATCGCCAGACCGAGGAGCCCCAGGGCCCGCCACCGGCCCTCGTCGGAGACGGGAGCCACCTCGGGGGACGTCGGCGCGGCGGTGAGCGGTCCCCGATCCTCGATCCCCTTCTCCATGGTGCTCGGAACCCACCGGCGACCACATGTGTTCCCCGCCCGGGACGGCGTCGGCAGACCGGATCGGCCGGTGATGTGGGAACCTCCGTCGACCTCAGGGTTTCCCTTCCTCTTCGGATCCGTTCCCTCCAGCGGTCTCCCCTCCCCACCGGGTCGGACCCCCAGTGCCCGGCGAGACCCACCAGCTCCCCGCGGTCTCCCCTCCCCAAAGGGCCGGGCCCCGAACCGGCTATCGGAGGATCGAATCGAGGGCCGCGATGAGAAGAGCGACCTCCCGGGGGGTGTTGTAGGCGGCCAGGCTGAGTCTCACCACCCCGTCGTCCACATCGTCGATACCCACCGCCTCGAGCAGGCGGCGGGCGTAGAAGTGACCGTTCTTGGCCGCCAGGCCGCGGCGCCCGAGCTCCGCGACCAGCGAGGCCGAGGACCTGCCCGACACCAGGAAGGAGAAGTTCGCCTCCCGGTCGGTCATCGTGGGGCGCCCGAGCAATCGCAGTCCTCGGTCCGCGGCGGCGACCAGGAATTCGGCGAGGGGAGCGGCCACGGCCGTTTCATGGGCCTGCAGAAGGGACCCGACGGCCCCCGCCCGCTGGGCCGGTGTGGTGTCGGGGTCGACTGCGGGGCCGAAGTGGTGTTCGTACAGGGCGTCGAAGAAATCGCCCAGACCCACCAGGGAGGCGATGGCGCAGTGCTGGGGGCCGGCGGCGTCGAGCCGGGTCCCCGACCTGGGGGCGTTGAAGTAGTGGCACTGCGGTTCGACACGTTCCAGCAGCTCCTCGGACACCACCATGGCCCCGAGATGGGGGCCGAAGGTCTTGTACAGGCTGAAGCAGTACACATCGGCGCCCGTCGCCGCCACGTCGGGCCAACGGTGGGGCGCGTACGACACCCCGTCAGCCACCAGTACGACCCCGGCCCCGTGGACCGTGGCGGACACGGACCCCAGATCGTGGACCGTGCCCACGATGTTGGAGCTGTGGGTCACCGCGACCACCCGGGTTCTGTCCCCCAGGAGCCTCTCCAGGCCCCCCGGTTCGAGCTCCCCGGTGCCGCTGTCGACCTCCCAGAAGCGGAGGATCGCACCCCGGCGTCGGCACAACCTCTCCCAGCAGCCGATGTTGGCCTCGTGCTCCTGGCGGGAGACCACAACCTCGTCCCCGGGGGCGACCAGGCCGTCCAGGGACTGGGCCAGGGTGTTGAGGTTCTGGGTGGTGGAGGGGCCGATGGTCAGATTGGCCTGATCGATGTCCAACAGGGCCGCGAGGGTGGCCCGGCCCCTGTCCATTTCATCACCGGCCGGCCCGGCGAGTGGGTTGGGGCCATGGGGCTGGACCCGATGGGTGGACAGGTAGTGGATTGTCCGGTTCAGCACCGGTCGGGCCATGTGGGTACCACCGGCGTTGTCGAAGAACGCCCAGTCCCCACCGGGTGGTCCGTCCAGGGCGGGGAACATCCCCCTCAGGAACCCCAGGTCCAGCTGCGCCTCTCCACCCCCGCCGGGCCGCTCGATGTCCAGGTGCAATGGTCCTCCCCCGTCGGGCCGGGTGATCTCAGATCCCTTGCCCCCGTCGTGTCCGGACGCCACCATGGCGCCATGGACAATCTACCCACGCGCCACTACATCGATCTGCTCCATGCCCGTCGGGCCGTGGACGCGGCCCGGGACAAGGCCGAGGACCTCGGTATCTCCGTGGTCGCCGCCGTCGTCGATCCGGGAGGCGTGGTCGTGACCCTCGATCGCATGGCCGGCGCCCCCCTGCTGTCGCTCGATGTCGCCGTTGACAAGGCCTGGACCGCGGTCAGCCTCGGAGCCCCCACCCAACAGGTGTGGGACGGGATCGCCGACCAACCCGATCTGGTGGCGGGGCTGGCCGGTCGGGGTCGTATCACCCTCCTCGGCGGGGGCCTGCCGATCATCTGGAACGGGTCCCTCGTGGGGGCCATCGGGGTGAGCGGCGGCACGGCGGCCGAGGATGTGGTGTGCGCCGAGAGTGCCCTGGCAGCACTGGGGTGACCTCTGGGAATCGGGGTCCGCGGGTGGCGGTTCTCATCAAGCAGGTCCCGGTCCTCGACTCCATGACCCTGGGTCCCGACGGTCGTCTGGTGCGCTCCGGGGGCCTCCAGATGAACGACTACTGCCGGCGGGCGGTCACCACCGCCGTTGAGCTGGCCGGAGCCCTCAAGGGCACCGTGACCTCATTCACCATGGGACCCGACACGGCCGTGGACGTACTGAGGGAGGCGTCACTCTGCGGTGTGGGGCGGGCCGTGCATCTCAATGATCCCTTGTTGGCGGGAAGCGACACCCTGGCCACCGCCAAGGCCCTGGCCGCGGGCCTGAAGCGGGATGGTGGATTCGACGTCATCGTCACCGGTCTGAACTCCGTCGACGCCGATACCGGCCAGGTACCGGTTCAGGTGGCCGCCATGCTCGGGTTGCCCGTCGTCACCGGGGTCAAGCGGTGGTCGCTCGGGCGGGGAGTACTCAGGGCGGAGTTGGAACACGACGACCTGCTCGTGGAGGTGGAGGCCGACCTGCCACTGGTGATCTCGATGGCGGAGAGGTCCTGTTCGCCGTGCAAGCACAAGGACCCCGGTGCCTGGCCGGCGGTCGGCGAACTGGACCTGACCGTACTGCGGGCGGCGGATCTCGGGCCCGGTCCCTGGGGAGTGGAGGCCGGCCGGACCCTCGTTCTGGGAGTGACGGCCACCCCGTCGGCCCGTACCCCCCTGGTGCTGCGGGGTTCCGACGAGGGGGTGATCCACACCGCCGTGGACCGCACCATGGAGCTGATCGGAGAATCGCCCGCTGGACGCCGTGCCGGCAACCCCGACGACTCCGAGTGGTCTCCCCCTCCACCGCCTGCCGCTGCGGTGCCCCCGGTCCCGCCCACCGGGCCCGTGGTGGTCCTGATCGAACCCGAGCGGGCCCAACTGGCCCGGGAGACGGCCGACCTGGCCGCCGGTCTGGCCTCGGGGACGGGAGTCGAGTTGGTCCTCGTCACCGGAGGTGAGACGTCGTCGGTCCCCGATGTGCCCGGGTCCAGGCTCCTCGTGGCCGATCGTACCGTCGCCGGGGAGTTCCATTCCGACATCGAGGGGGAGGTGACCCGGTTACGACCGTCACTGGTGATCGCCCCCTCCACCCCGTGGGGACGGGAGGTGGCGGCCAGGTTGGCCGTGTCCCTCGACGCCGGCCTCACCGGGGACGTCACGGGGATCGAACTGGCCGGTGCGGGAGTCTCCCCCGCCCCGGCCGGGAACGGGGTCCGGTCTTCGACGGAGGTCGGTCCCCGATCGGGATTCATCGCTCTGAAACCCGCTTTCGGCGGGGGCCTGCTCGCCCGCATCGGGTACACGTCGCCCACCGCCCTGGCCACGGTTCGAAGGGGCGCCCTGGCCCGCCGACCAGCCGTTCCGGACCCCGACGGACGGGACCGGCGACCCCCGAAGATGCCGGTCAGCCGGCTGCCCCCCACGGGGGGACGGGGGCCGTTGCGGATCCTCGGGCGCACCAGAATC
>JALSTE010000783.1 GCA_026983855.1 Acidimicrobiia bacterium | reverse complement strand
CTGCCTCGGGGGATGTCGGGCCGCAGGCCGAGGATCGAACGTATGAGCAGCAGCGGTGACGCCGCCGACCAGGCCTGGGGGGAGCACGAGGTGGGGTAGGGAACCGGTCGGGGAAGATCGGCCCGGTCGAAGCCGCCGAAGAGTTCCGGTAGTCGCCCCCCGGACCGCCGGGAGGCGTCTATGAGGCCCCGATGCACCAGGGCGGCCTCCCGGTCCAGTCGGTAGCGGGCCAACCCGGCGGCGACCAGGGCGGTGTCGTGGGGCCAGACCGAGCCGCAGTGATAGGAGAGCGGGTTGTACCCCGGATTGGTCGAGGAGAGGGTGCGGACACCCCATCCGGTGAACATCTCGGGCGAGACGAGTCTCTCGGCGACAGGTCGGGCCCGGCCGGGGGGGACGATGCCGCTCCACAACAGGTGACCGATGTTGGAGGTGAGGCTGTCGATGGGGGTGTCATCGGAATCCAGACCCAGGGCGTACCATCCCCGGTCCTCCAGCCAGAACGACTCGTCGAAGCGGGTGGCGAGATCCTCGGCCCGGGCATCCATCTCGACCGCGGTGGCGGCGTCGTCCAGAGCCCGGGCCATCTCGGCCCGGGCCCGGTAGGCGGCGAAGGCGTAACCCTGGACCTCGCACAGGGCGATCCGGCCCCTCACGACCGATCCGTCGGCCCGACGGACGCCGTCCCAGGAGTCCTTCCATCCCTGGTTCTCCAACCCTCCGGGATGACTCCGCTCGTAGGACAGGAAACCGGCCGGGTCCCTCTCAGTTCGGGTCGCGATCCAGTTCACGGCGGCGTCGGCGGCGGGCAGCAGGCGGCTCACCAGCTCCAGGTCCCCCGTCCAGCGGAACACCTCCCCCAGCAGCATCACGAACAACGGGGTGGCGTCGACGGTGCCGTAGTACACGTTCGACCCCCCCAACAATCGGGTGCTGGTGCGGTCGAAGCGGACCTCGTGGAGGATCTTGCCGGGCTCCTCCTCCGTCGTCGGCTCGGTCCGGGTTCCCTGGGCGTCGGCGAGGGAGAACAGGACCCCGCGGGCCAGTTCCTGGTCGACGGGCAGGGCCATCCACGAGGTGATCAGCGAATCACGACCGAACAGGGTCATGAACCAGGGGGCTCCGGCGGCCACCACGACCCGTTCGGGATCATGGGGGTCGAAGATCCGCAGGGCCCCCAGGTCCTCCAGCGCCCTCACCGCGGCCCGACCCAGCCGGGGGTCGTCGGTGTGGACCCGGGGAGCCCGGCGGCGCCAGCTCTCGAGGCGGGACACGGGGATGGCCTCACCCACGGCCTCACCGCACAGGTGGCCGGGGCGGACATGGGCTCCGTCCCTGTGAACGCCCACCTCGATGCACGTCCGCCAGGCCTGACCGGGAGCCAGCCCGATCACCCACGACACACCGGTGGCGGACCCCGAGGGGGCATCCTCGAAATCGACGACCGTCGTGTCAACGAGGGACTCGGCCCCGGCGGGTGGGTTCACGACCGCCCGGGAGCCGCTGAGTACGGGCAGGGCGGGAGATCGGTCCGAGGTGCGGGACGCTTTGACGTCGAACAGACCGGCGAAGTCCGAACCGAACTCCAGGTTCACCGACAATTGGAGGGTCTCCAGGCCGTGGTTGCGGATCTCGATGTCCTCCCTCATTCCCCTCCCCACGTGGCGGCGACGGATGATGGTCAGGGGACTGTCGACGGTGCCGCCGTGACCCACCCGGCCCACGAAGGTGGCCGAGAAGGGGCCGTTGGGTATCACGGTCAGGGGTTCGCACCGGTTACCGTCCACGGTCAGCACCCAGTGGGACAGCACCCGGGTGTCGAGCAGGAACAGGCCCTGGTGGGTGCCGCTCAACAGGTCCCCGCCATGGTCGCCCACCACGAATGTCGTGCCGTCGACCAGGGTGACCGACTCCGTGCCGCTGAGCCCGGGGCTCTCACCGGAGAAGTTCCAGGGGCTGTCACCCATGGCCCGGACCGGACCCGCCTACCAATTGGGCCTCATTGACTCTAGGATCAGGCCGGGCAACGGGAGGTCGTGACATGGGTACCTCGAATTCGGAATCGAAAACCTCACATCCGTTATCGGATGTGGTTGGTTCTGGGACTTCCACCGGTGTCGATTCTCCCACCATCGGGGGCCCCATTGTCCATCATCTGGGACCCATCGATGAATGCCCGGGCTGTGGCGGCCGTGACTTCCTGATCCGGGACCTCGACGACTTCGTGGCATGGAACTGTCTCGGCTGCGGGGCCCTGTGGCGCTACGAACTGGGGTACGTGTGGCCCGTCGCCCCCCGGTCCACGGAAGGTGCCGGCTGAGGCGACCCCGGCCGCGGTACCGGCTCCATTCCGTACCTGGGTGAGACGGGGTCAGGGGTCAGAAGCGGTCGGCCGTGGGTCGCGGGAACGATAGCGTTCAGTCCCACACGCATTCGGACAGACGGTTTCTACGAAGGGCAGCCAGATGCAGCGTCCAGTGGTTGGTATCGACGGTTCTGATTCGGCGACCGCCGCTCTGAGGTGGGTGAGTTCCGAGGCCTACCCCGGAGCCGAGATCCACGTCCTGTCGGCGGTGTCGCCGGTCGAGGGACTGGGCTGGGCGTCGGTGGAGTTCGACTGGTCGGTCATCGTGGAGAGCTACCGGGCCCAGCTCGAGGGGGAGTGGACCGAGGACCTGCGGCGGGCCGGGGCCGACATCATCACCCATCTGGTGGAGGACGAGCCGGGCCACGCCCTGGTGACGGTGGCCGACGAGGTGGACGCCGACGTCATCGTGGCCGGTCGGCACGGTCACTCGAAGTTCATGCCCCGGACGCTCGGCCACGTGGGCCACTATCTGATCGTCCACAGCTCACGACCCGTCGTCATCGTGGACAGGGACAACCCCACTCCCGAGGGTCCCGTCATAGTCGGGGTCGGTCCTGCGGGCTCCACCCACAACGCCCTGGTCTGGGCCGTGCGCTGGGCCGCGGCCAAGAAGCGGCCCCTGGTGGCGGCCACCGTGCTGGAGCCGATGCCCATTTACAGCGACTACACCATGATCGGCGGCCCGGCCGATGTGCCCGTGATCGACTACGCCAAGCTTCAGGAGTCGGCCCTGGAGAGGTTGGATCAGATCGTCTCGGGACTGTGCGAACGCGAGGGACTGGAGGTCGACTACCGGGTGGCGGCCCCCGAGGGATTCGTGGGTGAGGTCCTCGCCGAGATGAGCGACGACGCCTCCCTGGTCGTCCTGGGACATCACCGGGGAGGAAAGGTCCTTTCGGTTCTGGGTACCGCCGTCCACCACGTGACCACCCACGCCGAGGCCCCCGTGGCGGTCATACCCGAATCGGACGAGAGCTAGCCCCGAACGGGTCGGGGATCGGGCCTCCTCGAAACTCGCGGTGGGGGTGTGCGGGCCAGGCCAGGTTCGATCTGGTGGGGTCGGGGGTCAGGCCTCCTCGACCTGCACGGTGATCTGGTGGTATCCCGTCGCCCCGTCGGGTCGGGGGGGCTGGTGCTCCATGGGCTGCACCATGCCCGTGCTGTCCGTGGCCCGGACCCGGATCTCGTGACGGCCCGGGGTCGCGTCCCAGGAGAGCAACCACTGACGCCAGGTGTTGATCGAGAGTTCGTCGCCGAGATCGGCCTCCATCCAGGGGCCGTCGTCGATCTGCACCTCGACCCGGTCGATGCCCCGGCTCTGGGCCCAGGCGACCCCGGCCACGGGTACCGTGCCGGCGGCGATGGTGGCCCGGTCGCGGGGCACGTCCACCCGGGACTGGGTCTTGATCGGACCCAGCTTGGACCAGCCCCGTGGGATCCAGTAGCCGTCCACGGAATCGAAGTCGGTCAGTTCGATGGCGTCCAACCATTTGGTGGCCGACACGTAGCCGTAGATTCCGGCCACCACCAGGCGGGCCGGGAAGCCGTGGGGGATGGGGAGGGGTTCGCCGTTCATGCCGATGGCGACCATGGCCTCCCTCCCGTCGTAGGCGAGGTCGGTCGGAAAGCCGGCGGTGAACCCGTCGACTGAGCGTCCGAGTACCTGGGTACCGGTCGGTCTCACCCCGGCCCGGTCCAGCAGGTCCACCAGGGGGACGCCGGTCCACACTGCGTTCCCGATCAGATCGCCACCGACCTCGTTGGACACACAGGTGAGGGTGACGGGCGCCTCGTGGGTCGCCATCTCGACGAGTTCGTCGAACGTCAGCTCGAAGGGGTTGTCCACCTCGCCCCGGATCTTGAGGGTCCATCCCGAGGGATCCACCTGGGGGGTGAGGAAGGCGGTGTCGATGCGGTAGAAGTCCGAGTTGGGGGTGACGAGGGGTGACAGGCCGGTCACCTCGGCCTCCAGGCCCGAGGTGGCGGCCACCGGTGTGGCGGTGGCGGTCGCCCCCTGGGGGGTGGTGGCCAGCACGACGTCGGAGCGGGCCGATTCCACGGAGAAGCGCTGCTTGAGGCGACGGCCCAGGGCGGGGGCGATGATCGCGGCGGCTGAGGCCGCGGCGGCGGTGAGGACGAAGCGGCGGCGACCGGCGTCGGAGGCGGCGCTGCGGGCGATGTCGATCGTGGCTCCGGCCTCGGGCACCGACTCGGCCACGGAGAGCATCTTGAACAGGGTGAAGAGTCCGGTGACGGACGCCACGGCGATCGTCAGCAGGGCCCAGCCGGTGGAGGCCAGGGGATCCCGGGCGGCGGCGGCCAACCCGACGGCGCCGAAGGCCGTGAATCCCAGGGGGGCCACCCACCAGCGGCGGGCGGTGGCCCGGCCGAGGGCGCCACCGGCCAGCACGGAGATGATGACTATCCCGATTCCCAGGGCCAGCTTGTCGTTGGTGCCGAAGGTCCGGATGCCGAACTTGACCAGTCGTGACGGGGAGAGGTCGATGACCGCCTCCCCCACGGTACCCACCAGGGACGGCACCGGTTCGAAGATCCCGGCCATCAGCTCCGTCGTACCCAGGGCCACGGCGGCGCCCAGCACCCCGGCCAGTCTTCGCCGCATCCTCAGGGTGCGGCTCTCGCCCGACCCTTCGGTGCCGGCCGGGTCGACCTCCGCGTTGTTCGTGCTCTTCTGGTTCTCGTTGTTCTCACCCATCGCTCACCCAACGTCCGGACCGTCGCGATCGGTTCCCGATTGGGCCCGGGAAATGTGGAATGGGTCACACCGACACCATCGAGGGTGGCCCCGGGGTGGCTCCTGTGTAGGTTCGGCCGTCACGAGCCCGGGGTCGCGGTTCGACCATCAGGAGGGGGAATCCTTGAGCGTTGGAGCCGATGAGATCGATGAGATCGAACAGGTGTGGCACGCGGTGCCCGGTGTCCGGCCTCCGGATCGCAGGCGCACGGTCACCGCTGACGGAATCGAGTTGGCGGTCATCGAGTGGGGACCCGAGGACGCCCCTCCCCTGATGCTGGCCCATGGCGGCTTCGACTTCGCGGCCACGTTCAGTCGATTCGGTCCCCTGTTGGCCGATGGTGGTCTCCGGGTGGTGGCGTGGGACCAGAGGGGCCACGGCGACTCGGCCTGGGCCTTCTCCTCGACATGGGACTCCGACCTGAGGGACGCGGTGGCGGTCATCAGGTCCACCTCGGACACCCCGGTGGTGTTCGTGGGCCACAGCAAGGGTGGCGGCCTGCTCACGACCCTGGCCGGCTGCCGTCCCGATCTGTGTTCGGCCCTGGTGAATCTCGACGGCCTTCCCTCCAAGCGACCCCATCCCGACGTGGCCGATCACGAACGCACCCGGATGCTGGCCGACGATCTGGCCGGGTGGTTGGATCACCGTCGTCGGGCCCGGGACCTCGAGCGGCGCCCGGGGACCATCGATGAGCTGGCGGCCCGCCGAGGTCGCATGAACCCGCGTCTCTCCATGGAGTGGCTGCGTTTCCTGGTCACGGTCGGGGCCCGCCGCGATTCCGATGGATGGCGCTGGAAACTGGACCCGGCCCTGAGGTTCGGCGGTTTCGGGCCCTGGAGACCGGAGTGGATGCTCTACCGGCTGGCCGGGGTGTCCCCACCCTTCCTGGGTGTGTTGGGCCTGGTCCAGGAGGAGATGGGGTGGGGAACCACCCCCGAGGATCTCGAGGGTCGGCTGCCACCGGGGGGCCGGTTGGTGACCCTCCCCGACACCGGGCACTTCGTTCACATCGAGAGGCCGGTTGAGGTCGCCGGTCTCGTGCTGGGGTTCCTGGAGGAGGTCCTGTGAGTGGTGCCCTTTCAGCCGACAGCGGGGATCGTCCCGCCGAGACGGTGATCCTCCCCCACATGAGGGTCGAGCTGGCCCTGCACCGATTGTCCGGGGGCGCCCGCCCGGGTCGACCCCTCCTCCTGCTCCACGGACTGGGCGAGGCCACACCGGGGCGGATTCCCGACTGGGCCGAACCGTGGCCGGGTCCGGTGTGGGGCCTGGACTTCACCGGACACGGGAGTTCCACCGTTCCCCGCGGCGGTGGCTACACGCCCGAGGTGCTCATGAGCGACGCCGACGCCGCTCTCAGCCATCTGGGTGAGGTCACCCTGGTGGGTCGGGGGTTGGGTGCGTACGTGGCCCTGCAGCTCGCCGGGGCCCGCCCCCGGAAGGTGAGGGGAACCGTCCTCGCCGACGGACCCGGCTTCTACGGCGGTGGCGTGGGTCCGGCCGATCCGATGCTGGTCGAACTCTCCGTACCCGGATCTCCCCCCGCTCCCGACCCCTGGGCCCTCGTCGAGCTGGCCCACGACATCCGACCGGCCGACTACGCGACCGACTTCGTCCGTCAGGCGGCCCACCTGTCGGGCCTGGATCAGCCGGTGACGGTCTGTGCTTCTGGTAGGCCCAGATGGCTGGCAGGGATCCTCGACGACGTTTCCGTGAGGGTTCTGGACCCTCGTCGTCCCGTCGAGGCGCTGCGAATTCTGGAGCGCCACGGTGACACCGGGTTCGAC
>JALSTE010000782.1 GCA_026983855.1 Acidimicrobiia bacterium | reverse complement strand
ATCGGGGTCACCTCCCCCGAGGGGGAAAAGCGTTACGTGGCCGCCGCCTTCCCCAGTGCCTGCGGCAAGACCAACATGGCCATGATGATCCCCACCCTGCCGGGCTGGAAGGTGGAGACCATCGGCGACGACATCGCCTGGATGAAGTACGGCGAGGACGGCATGCTCCACGCCATCAACCCCGAGGCGGGGTTCTTCGGGGTGGCCCCCGGTACCGGCCCCGACACCAACCCCAACGCGGTGGCCACCCTCAGGGAGAACTGCCTGTTCACCAACGTGGCCCTCACCGACGAGGGCGACGTCTGGTGGGAGGGTCTCACCCCCGAGCCCCCCGCCCACCTCATCGACTGGCGGGGCAACGACTGGACCCCCGACTCCGACACCCCCGCCGCCCACCCCAACTCCCGCTTCACCGCCAGCGCCGCCGAGTGCCCCTCCATCGACCCCGAGTGGGAGGACCCCGCCGGGGTGCCCATCTCCGCCATACTCTTCGGCGGACGCCGGGCCACCACCATCCCCCTGGTGGCCGAGGCCCGGGACTGGACCCAGGGGGTGTTCCTGGGTTCGGTGATGTCCTCGGAGAAGACCGCCGCCGCCGCCGGCACCGTGGGTGAGGTACGCCGAGACCCCTTCGCCATGCTGCCCTTCTGCGGCTACAACTTCGGCGACTACTTCGCCCACTGGCTGGAGATGGGGGCCCGCGAGGGGGCCCACCCGCCCCGCCTCTACTACGTGAACTGGTTCCGCAAGGACGAGAACGGCCGGTTCATGTGGCCCGGCTTCGGCGACAACTCCAGGGTCCTCAAGTGGATCCTCGAGCGCGGTGACGCCGGTGACGACACCAGCGGAACCGTGGACACCCCCATCGGACTGGTGCCCACGCCCGAGGCCCTGGACACCTCCGGACTGGACCTGGACCCCGAGACCCTCACCAAGCTCCTGGCCGTGAACCCCGGGGAGTGGCGCGAGGAGGTGGCCCTCATCGACGAGCACTACGAGTTCCTCGGGGAACGGGTCCCCGCCGCCCTCAGGGATGAGCTGGAGAAACTGAGGAGTCGCCTGGGCTGATCCCCAGCATCAGCTCCCCCAGCAGGGACCCTACCCGTTCCAGGTTGCGCCCCGGTGTGATGTCGGTGCCGGCCACCAGACCGCACAACCGGGCCGCCTGGGGTGGGACCCCACCCTCACCCAGGTCCACGTCCAGGCGGGTGGCCATGCGGTCGGCCATGACGTCCCACTGCTCCTCTATCTCGTCCCGGGTCGGCACCCCGAAGAAGTGGCCGACGGGGGCGGAGTGGCGGAGCTGCAGCAGGGGCGACCGGGTGTACCAGCGCACAATCTCCATCTTCTGCTCCAGCTCCAGTTGGCGGCCCTGGTCCAGTCGGGTCCACACCGAGCAGGGAGCGTCACAGTTGCGGACCCTCCCCTTCCAGGCCCGCCCCGAGTCCCGGGTGGCGCACACCGACAGCAGATCACCGATCCGGGAGTAGTCGCGGCGCAGGAACTGGACCCAGCTCCGGTCGGAGTGGGCGGGCTCAGCCCGCAGGATGCGCAGGGCCAGCTTCTTCTGGGCCCGGCCGTGGCCGCACCTACGGTCCTCGAGGTCCCCCCAGAGGCTGTGGGAGCCCCTCACGTGATCGGGCAGGGACATGGGGTCGGCGCCGTCACCCAGCACGCCCGACCAGGCCAGGTGACCCAGGTACTCCCCCAGGAGATGGATGAGGGCCATGACGTGCAGGATCTCCGAGCGCTCCCACCGGACCCTCAGGGACTCCAGCAACTGCGACACCAGCTCGAGCGGATGACCCAGGGGCCCGCGGTCAGGGTCGGTGGCCCGGCGGGGGAAGTTGAGCCGACGCCCCAGGGCGGCCAGGTCCGGGTCCAGGTGACGGGCCAGTTCGGGCCGGTCGTCCAGGGCGATGTCCTCGAGGTCCAGGCGGAGCAGGCGCCGGCCGAACAGGGTGAGGGCCTCTATGGGGCCCGCCTCGGGGGAACGGGGGTCACCCAGCACCTGCCAGGCGGCCCGGGCCTCGGCGAAACGACAGCCCCGGAGGTGGTCGGCGACCAGATACCTGAAAGTTTCTGCACTAACTTTACCTGAGTCGGGAATAGTCAAGTTTCCTCAGCGTTGTACTGGTTGTCAGATGGAGAGTAGGCCCCTGACGGGCCAGAGGAGATGATCAACATGTTGCTTCGTTTCGACCCCTTCCGTGATTTCGACACCATCTTCCGTGACATCGAGCGCCGCAACGGTCAGCGTGCCACCTCGGTCCCCTTCGACGCCATCCGGCGTGAGAACGAGATCGAGCTGCGTTTCGACCTGCCCGGCTACGACAAGGACGACATCGACGTCACGGTCGAGAACGGTGTCCTGAAGCTCACCGCCGAGCGGACGTGGACCGTACCCGAGGACGAGCAGGTGCTCGCCAGCGAGAGGTTCCACGGCAAGGTCCAGCGGTGGGTGGAGCTGGGCGATCACGTCGACACCGACAAGGTGAAGGCCACTTTCGACAACGGCGTGCTGCGTCTGGTGTTCCCCCTGGTGGAGAAGGCCACGCCCCGGCACATCGAGATCGGTGGTCCGGCTCTGGAGGCAGAGTCGACCAAGGTGGAGGCCTGATCCTCAACTCCCCCTGACACGGCCCGCCCCCCGCCCGGGGGGCGGGTCCCTTGGGTTTTCGGGCCCGGATCTCCGAATCGGCGGAGAACCTCAGGCCGCCTTCATCATGGCCCTGATGCCCAGACCCATGATGAACAGACCCCCGAAGCCGTACAGCTCGTATATCCGGTGCTTCATCTGGTGGCGGTAGCTGTAGACGATGGCGATGGCGATGATGGCCACGAACCCGTAGAACATGTGGAACTGCGGGGGTCGGATGTCGTCCACGCTCATGACCGTCACCCCCACCACGACCTGCACGAACATGGCCACCTCGGCCACGGCGGTGAACCACCACAGGGCCCTCCGCCTCAGGGACGGCACCCTGAGGGCCGCCAGGGCCCAGACCCCGGCCAACCCGTTGCCCACGATCACGACCCAGGCCCAGGCCCGGTGGAGGTCCAGCAGGCTCAGGAGCTCATCTCCGCCGCCCGGGCCCGGGCCTCGTCGTAGGCGTCGGCCGCGATGTCAACCAGCTCGTGGATCTCCTCGTCGGTGAACCCGGCCTGACGGCGGAACTCCCGGGCCAGGTGGACGGGGGAGTCGTCCTCCTCGCTGCGGAATCCCCCGAGACTGAACATCTTGTCGACCGTGCGCTGGAACTCCAGGGCCTTCCTCTGCCGGTCCTTGTCCCGGGCGGTGATCCGCCGCAGCCAGTCCGACCCCATCTTCACGTGGGTCACCTCATCGGCCAGCATCCAGTCCTCGCAGAAGTAGAGCACCGGATCGCCCGAGACCTCCCCGAACTGACGCATGGTGTTGAACACGTCGATGGCCAGGCCCTCCAGGGCCCGGTTCACACCGGTCAGGCGGAGGACCGGGTCGGGATTGCAGGCGGCCTCGAACAGGAAGACCTGCTCGTTGAACTCGCCGATGCCGGTGCCCATGTGCTCGTTCAGCTTGATGGAGATCTCACAGTGGCGGGCCTCGTCCCAGACCTGGCGGGCCATGTCCAGCTTCAGCTCGAAGGGCACCTCGTCGGGCCCGTCACCCACCTCGAAGTCCCAGCAGGTCCGCCCCGCCCCCTCCATGGCCTGGATCTCACCGGCGAAAATGCCGTGCATCAGGGCCCGGGCGGCGTCGGGCCCGTCGACGTCGTCGGGTCGGAGATTGTTGGTGCGACCCTCGGCCCTCAGTTCCTGCACCCGGGCGTTGCGGGGATCGAAGATGGCGTCCTCGATCCGGGTCCGGTTGAAGCGGGAGTCCCGGGCCAGTTCCTCGGCGGTCATGTGTCGTTTCACGGCTCTGTCCCCGGTCTCATTCGTGGGCCCCCCTTTGGGCGGCGTTCCCTGCGCTGATGGTAGCCGTGGGTCACGTCTGATCCACGAACAGGTTCACGAACGGCCCCTCACCCGGCCCCCACTCACGTCTGGTCCACGAACAGGTTCACGAACATGAACAGGTTCTGGGCGTCGGCGTAGCCGTTGACGAGGTTGATGGTCCCGGGATTGCGGGCCTCCTCCTCGGTGATGCCGATGGCGTCGAGGGCCCTCAGCAGTCCCACCGGGGCCCCGTGGGCCACCACGGCGTTGACGTCACGGTTCAGGTGTCGGCCCGTTCGTCCCTGCCTGATGAGCAGGGCCGACAGGAGGAGTCGCAGCAGGGCGCAGGCGCTGGCCGGGGAGGCCTCCACCACCGCCCGGGCCTCCTCGTAGAGGGGTACCAGGGTGTCGGGCAGTCCCTCGGGGGGATCGGGGATCAGCATCTCCGTCACCGGGGTGGTTCCTCCCCGAGGAGCCAGCGCCCCCGGTCGGCGACGAAGTCACCCTCGAAGGGGGGATCGGTCCTGATGAACCACTCGGTACCGAAGGCGGCGGCGAAGGCCTCCGGGGGCAGGGACAGGAAGAACGAGTCCTCACCGATCTGACTGGCGTGGGCGGCCATGGCCCGTCTCTTGACGTCGATCACCTTCGACACGTCCACCGCTGTGTTGATCCCCCGGTCGGGGGTGCCGAAGAACTCGTCCTCGGCCGCCCGGGGTGGGGGCGCGCCACCACTGCGTTCCATCTCCGCCCGCAGCTCGGCTATCCGGGTCCGGTTCATGGTGGATTCGTAGACACGGGGTACTCCGGCCAGGGAGGCGGCGGCGTGACCCACCCGGTGAACCGCCACGTGGTCGGGGTGGCGGTACCCACCGTGGGGGTCGTAGCAGGTGAGTACCTCGGCCGCCTCCTCGGTGAGGATCCCCGCCAGACGGCGGGCCGCCTCGTCGTGATCGGCCAGGGCGAAACACCGGGCGTCGGCATCGGGTTCGGGGGTGGGCTCGGGTCCGTCGGTGACCATGCCCGAGTCCTCGTAGCCCAGGAACTCCACCCGGGCCACACCCAGGATCCGGGCCGCGGCCCGGGTCTCGGCCTCCCTCACCTCCCCCAGGGTCCGACCCGGGGGCAGGAATCCCTCGGCCACCTGACCCCTCTCTCCCCGGGTGGCGACCACCAGCACCACCCGGTGCCCGGCCCGGGCGGCCAGGGCCATGGTGCCCCCGGTGGCTATGGCCTCATCGTCGGGATGGGCGTGGAAGGTGACGATGGTGGCCAAGGTCAGCCCACCGCCCCCGAGGCCCGCAGCTCGGCTATCTCCCCGGGGTCCAGGCCCAGCTCAGCCAGGATCTCGTCGGTGGAGCTCCCGGGATGCACCGGGGGACGGGGTGGATCCGGTGCTGTGGCCGAGAATCGGGGGGCGGGAGCGGGCTGGGTGAGCCCCTCCACCTCCACGAAGCTGCCCCGCTCCGCCATGTGGGGATGCCCGGGGGCCTCCGACAGCGAGAGCACCGGGGCGAAGCACACGTCGGTGCCCTCCATGATCTCGCACCACTCGGCCCGGGTCCGGGTCAGGAACACCCGGGCCACCTTCTCCTTGTTGGCGGGCCAGTCGGCCCGTGACATCTGCGGGGCCAGGTCCACCTCGTCCAGTCCGCTGAGTCTCAGCAGTTCCTCGTAGAACTGGGGCTCTATGGAACCGATGGAGACGTACTCCCCGTCGGCGCACTCGTAGACCTCGTAGAAGTGGGCCCCGGTGTCGAGCAGATTGGTTCCCCTCTCCTCGGACCAGAACCCCATGGCCCTCATCGAGTGGAACATCGACATCAGCACCGCGGCGCCGTCGACCATGGCGGCGTCGACCACCTGCCCCTCTCCGGTCCTCTGGGCGTGCAGCAGGCCACACACCATCCCGAAGGCCAGGAACATCCCTCCCCCGCCGAAGTCACCCACCAGGTTCAGGGGGGGTACCGGGGCGTCCCCCCGGCGGCCGATTCCGTGGAGGGCCCCGGCCAGGGCGATGTAGTTGATGTCGTGACCGGCGGCGTGGGCCAGCGGTCCCTCCTGGCCCCAGCCCGTCATCCGGCCGTACACCAACCCGGGGTTGACGGCCAGGCACTCGTCGGGACCCAGGCCCAGCCTCTCGGTCACCCCGGGGCGGAAGCCCTCGATGAGACCATGGGCCGACTCCACCAGACGAAGGACGGTGGCCACCCCGTCGGGGTGTTTGAGATCCACCCCGATCGATCGCCGACCACGGGCCAGGATGTCGAGGGGGGCGGGGCCGTCGGGATCCTCGGGCACGTTGGCGGCCCGGTCCACCCGGATGACCTCGGCACCCATGTCGGCCAGCATCATCCCGCAGAACGGCCCGGGTCCGATGCCCTGAAGTTCGATGATGCGGACCCCGCTGAGGGGACCGCTCACGACGCCGACTCCGTGGCCCGGGCCGCCTTCCCCGCCAGGGCCCCGACGATCGCCGGCCACAGGGGCTCGGGCAGATCGTGGGACATGTCGTCGAGCAGCAGCAGATCGTCGGTACCCACCGCCTCGGCCGTCCGGACGCCACCCGACACGTGGACCAGGGTGTCGGCCCGCCCGTGGATCACCTGGAAGGGGACGTCCACCCCGGCCAACTCGGCGGTGCGGCTGCCGTCGGCCACTATGGCCACCAGTTGACGGGCCATGCCCTGGGGGTAGTGGGCCCGCTCATAGGCCGCCCGGGCCCTCTGGCGGGCCCGTTCGAGGTTCACGTGCACCGGACTGCCGATGATGGCGGCGGCCCGGGCCCCCTGCTCGGCCGCCTCGTCGGCGTTGGCCGGGGGAGGTGACACCAGCAGGGCCATGGCCTCGGAGGTGGCGGTGCCCACCTCCCGATCACCGGTGGTGGACATGATCGAGGTCGCCGACAGCAGGCGGTCGGGGTGGTGGATGGCCATCCGCTGCACGATCATGCCCCCCATGGAGATACCGGCCACGTGGGCCCGCTCGACCCCCAGGTGGTCGAGGAGTCCGATCCCGTCGGCGGCC
>JALSTE010000781.1 GCA_026983855.1 Acidimicrobiia bacterium | reverse complement strand
CCACCCCATCACCGGTGAACGACCCCCAACCAGACCCACCCCATCACCGGTGAACGACCCCCAACCAGACCCACCCCATCACCGGTGAGCGACCCCCACGAGACCCACCTCGTCACCGGTGATCAACGGGACCGCGGCGGTCATCTCCGCCGGTCGCCCGATGAGCGAGATAGCCGACGAAGCCGGCTTTCCAGGTGGCTACATCTCCGCCAGCCGGGCCGCCAGGGCGGTGAAGGCCCGACCCCGGTGACTGATGGCGTTCTTCTCCTCCTCGGACATCTCGGCGAAGGTCCGGCCGTCCCCCTCCACGGGGATGAAGACGGGGTCGTAACCGAACCCGCCGCCACCCCGCGGTTCCTCCGCGATCCGACCCTCCACACTTCCCTCAGCCCAGACCGGCGGTTCCCCGGGGGTCAGTACCAGGGCCACGGTCCGGAAACGGGCGGTACGGTCCAGCGCGCCCTCCAGGACCTCCAGGAGATGATCCACGTTCTCGGTGTAGCCGGCGTCGGGCCCGGCGAACCGGGCCGTGTGGACCCCCGGCCCCCCGTCGAGGGCATCCACTTCCAGTCCGGTGTCGTCAGCCACCGCCGGGAGACCCGTCGACTCCACCAGCGAGCGAGCCTTGATGAGGGCGTTGTCGAACAGGGTCGCTCCGTCCTCCACCGCCTCGGGTAGGTCATCGGGTCGGGGGAGAAGCTCGATCCCGGGCAGCAATCGACGGATCTCGACCACCTTGTCCTCGTTGGCGGTGGCCAGCACCAACCTGGGTGGGTGCACCGCTCAGATCCGGGGGGAGGCCAGGGCCTGGGTCTGGAGTTCCATGATCCGCGAGATGCCGCCTGCGGCCAGATCCAGCAGTGCGTTCAACTCATCGCGATCGAACGGCTCGGCCTCGGCCGTCCCCTGGACCTCGACGAATCGACCGTCGTCGACCATGACCACGTTCATGTCGGTCTGGGCCCGGGAATCCTCCTCATAGGGGAGATCCAGACGGGGTTCGCCGTCGATGATCCCCACCGAGATGGCCGCGCACTGACCCACGAGGGGGTTGGAATCCATCTCGCCCCTCTCCACCAGGCGGGAGAAGGCGTCGTGGAGAGCGACCCAACCCCCGCAGATGGAGGCGGTCCGGGTCCCGCCGTCGGCCTGGAGGACATCACAGTCCACCGTCACCTGACGTTCCCCCAGCGCCGACATGTCGGTCACGGTTCGCAGGGCCCGGGCGATCAGCCGCTCGATCTCCATGGTACGGCCCTTCTGCCGACCCTTCTTGGACTCGCGGTCCACCCGGTCGGTACCCGATCCGGGGAGCATCGAGTACTCCGCCGTCACCCAACCAGTGCCCCGTCCCCTCATCCACCGGGGCACGCTGTCGGTCACCGAGACCGTGCACAACACCTTGGTCCGACCGAAACTGACCAGCACCGATCCGGGGGTGGCGTCGGTGAAGTCCCGCTGGAAATGGATGGGTCTCAGCTCGTCGGGTTCTCGTCCGTCTGCTCTCATGATCTCGTTCCGGGGTGACTCCACCCCTGTCGGGGACCCGCGATGGTTCCACACGGGTCTCTGTATCGGTTCAGCGGCGCCAACGAGCCTACGGCGGGCGCCATCCCGGCGGACGGGACCGGAGGAAACGCCGATCGCCGGGCAATGGCCTCCCATCAAACCTCGAAGGTCAGACCGACCTGGGCGATGTCGATCCGGCCGTCGTATATCTCCGCCGCCTCCCTGAGGTGGGCCTCGGGGTCGTTGCCCGGTATGACGTGGGTGATCACCAGCCGGGAGACCCCCGCCGCCCGGGCCCTCTCCGCCAGTTGACGGGAACTCAGATGGGGCATGCCCGGCCTCTCCTGGACCTCCAGGATGCTGGCCTCGCCCAACAGCAGATCCGCTCCAGCGGCGAAGGCCTCCAGATCCCAGCCGGGGCTGGTGTCGGCGGTGTAAACGATGTGCTCATCCCCACTCCCGATGTCCACCGCCATGCACTCCACGGAGTGCTCGGTGAGGTCGAACCTCAGGTTCAGACCGTCGATGCTGACCTCGTCACCGGAGCCCACCACCCGCCAGTCGAACACGTCGGACGTGTCGTGGCCGACCATGGCGTCAGCCATCTCCCGGACCGACACCGGGGCGATGACCGGAATCGTCTCCCTCTCGAGGTACCACTTGACGGCGTTGTAGGCCACCGGTAACTCACCGAAGTGATCGGGGTGGTGGTGGCTCACGACTATGGCGGTGAGATCAGCCAGGGAGACGTGCCGCTGCAGGTTCCCCAGCGTTCCGGGGCCACAGTCCAACCACAACGAGGTCCGTCCCTCGCGCACCAGGTATCCGCTGCAGGCCCCACCGGGATCGGCGTAACTCCCCGAACAGCCCAGAATCGTCAGGCTCAGTCCCATTGCTCTCCGTCCCATCTGTGCTCGGTGGCGCCGACCAGCTCCGCCCCGAACAGGCGTCGGCCGATCGTCTCGAACACTCCACTATCGCCGGAGGACACGAACGTGTGTCGACCGACGCGACCCGGATTCCGGTCCTCCACGAGCAGGTCGCGAACCTCGAACGCGGTCTCGTCGGCGGAGGAGACCAGCACGACCTCGCGTCCCATCACGTCACTGAGGACCCGGGCCAGATACGGGTAGTGGGTGCAGCCCAGCAGGAGGGTGTCCACCCGGGCCTCGATGACCGGGGCCAGGAGTCGACGCACCAGCAGGGTGACGCTCTCCCCCTCGGTCTCCCCCCGTTCCACGAACTCCACCAGGCCGGGACAGGCGGCGACGCTCAGCTCGGCCCCCGCCGGAGAGCCGTCCGGTCCCGCCAGATGGGTCAGGGCGGTCTCATAGGCCCGGGATCCAATGGTCCCCACCGTGCCGATCACCCCCACCCGACCCGAACGGGTCACGGTGGTGGCGGCCCTCAGGCCGGGCTCGATCACCCCCACCACGGGTATGTCGAGCTCCCGGCGGAGGGTGGCCAGAGCCGCCGCCGAAGCGGTGTTGCAGGCCACCACCAGCAGCTTGATTCGGTACTCGCGCCTCAGGTGGTGGGCGATCTGACGGGAGAAGGCCAACACCTCCTCCTGGGACCGGGGACCATAGGGGTACCGCCCGGTGTCACCGAAGTAGACGAGGTCCTGATCGGGCAGTAGATCGATGACCGCCCGGGCCACCGTGAGACCACCGAAACCACTGTCGAACATGCCTATGGGGCGGCTCTGGTCGCGAATCGAGGTCGGCACTCCGCCAAGGTAGTCGATCGGCGGGCGAGGCGGTCAAGCCCATCCGATGCCCCGGAGTCCAACCGTTCACCAGGTGTGCCACTCTGCCCGTGTGGAGGAACCGTCACCCCCGACACGTCCGGCAGCGATGATCGACCGTATCCGGGGCAATCCCGTCTGGCGCCTGCTGCGGGAGATCTGGCGGGAGTACCAGGACGACAACCTCGGGGACCTGGCCGCCTCCACCGCCTTCTTCACGATCCTGTCGATACCGGCGGGGATCCTGGCCCTCACATCCAGTCTCGGCTACCTGGGAACCCTTCTGGGGGCCAATCTGGCCGCCGACGCCCGCCAGGCCACGATCGACCTGATAACCCGCACCTTCGAGAGCCAGGCCGGACCCCTGACCCGGACGGCTGAGGAGCTCTTCGACCAACCCCGCTCCGGACTGCTGACCTTCAGCCTGGCCTTCGCCCTTTGGGCCGCCACCCGAGGCTTCGCGGCCCTGGTCCGGTCCCTCGACGCCGCCTATGACATCCACCGGCCCCGTTCGTGGCTGGACGAGAGACTCACCGCCCTCACCATGGCCATGGGCAGCATCCTCACCGCCGCCGCGGGTATCTGGTTCTCCTTCGTCTTCTGGCCCCGGCTGGGCGGAGGAGCGGTTCTCCGGTCGTTCGGATGGCTGATCGTGGTGGTCTTCATCTCCCTGTGGGCGGCCACCATGTACCACGTGGGGCCCAACCACCGGACTCCCTGGCGCTATGACCTTCCGGGAGCGGCGGCCACCTCGATCATGTGGTTCGCCCTGGTCCAGGGGTTCACGATCTACGTCAGGATCAGCGCTGGTGGCAACAGCGCCCTGGGGGCGGTGGGAACGGCCCTGTTGGCGTTCACCCTGATCTACGGGCTCAGCCTGGCCTTCCTGATCGGAGCGGAGTTGAACGCCATCATCGCCCAACGGGCCGGGGTGGCCCAGGAACCGAGACGACTGCGGACCCGCCTGGCGACGGAGGTGCGGACCCGCGTCGCCACCCGACACGGCACCGAAACCGATGCCCTGAACCGGGAACCCCCACCCCCTACTCTCCGCAGGCGTCACCACCGCTGAGGTACTGCAACCGACCCGAGTCATCGAACGTGCCGAAGATCCCCGCCTCCTGGAACGAGGCCGGGAGTATCTCGTCAGCGGGATTGATCGTGACTCCCGGGTAGACGGTCTCCACCTCGGCCACCGACGCCCCCAGACCGAGCCCCTGTGGGGTGGTCAGCCCGAAGAGATCGGGGGTGTCGAAGGCCGAGTAGCTCCAGGAGAAGAAGTGGGGGGTTCCCGCCGGGCCGTAGCTGGTCGGCCCGTCGCTGAACAGGACGGTCAGGGGGCCGAATCTGACTCCTCGTACCTGGGTGCCCGGGCAGGTTCCGAATTCGGAGAAGCTGGATTCCCAACCGCTGTCGTAGGTGGGTAGCCCCAACACGGCGGTCAGGAACTCCACCGCATCATCGGGGGCCGAACCGAATTGCAGGGGACCCACACCCGTCGGGGACAACGCCACCGGCGTGTCCTCCGGGGGGCTGGTGGTCGTGGTCGCGGCCGGAGCGGTCGTGGTGGTGGTCGTCGCCACCGTGGTGGTCGTGACCTCGGTGGTCGTGGTGGAGCCCGTGGTGGTGGTCGGCGCCGTGGTGGGCACCGCCACCTCCGAGGTGGGGGTCAGCTCGATGGTCGAGGGTGGGATCGTGGTCGTCGGCGCCTCGGCCCCGTCACCTCCTCCCCCGCAGGCCGCGGCCGCCAGGGACACCGAGACCAGGACCGGGAGCAGTATTCGTGACGTGTGACTCATCACCCCAAAGGTAGGGGTAGGAGACCGTCGATTCGCGGCACCCCGTGATTGACCGGGGGATCAGACCCCGAACCCGGCCCGGAGGGTCTGATCCCCCGGGATGGACCGGCCCACACCCTCAGAAGAGGACCGTGTCGGCGGCCCGCTCGACCACCTCGTCGATGGGGTCGGTCCACGCCCCCGTCGAGAGGTACTTCCAGGCCCCGTCGGCGGCCACCAGGGCGATCGTCGCCCGATCCACCCTCTCTGAGATGCGCAGGGCCGCCGCCAGGGCGGCACCGGCGGACAGGCCGGTCAGGAGGCCGCACTCGGCCACCAGGCGCCGGACGGCCAGGATCGATTCCCGGGGTCTGATGATCAGCTTGCGGTCCAGAAGATCGGCCCCACCCCATTTGTCGAAGATCGGGGGGACGTAGCCCTCGTCGAGGTTGCGCAGTCCGTCGACCATTTCGCCCACGGGGGGCTCCACCGCCCAGATCTCGATGTCGGGATTGCGTTCCCTGAGGTAGGTCCCCACCCCCATCAGGGTGCCGCTGGTACCCAATCCGGCGACGAAGTGGGTCATGTCGGGTAGATCGGCCCAGAGCTCGGGACCGGTTGTCTCGTAGTGGGCCCGGGGGTTGGCCTCGTTGGAGTACTGGTAGAGGAAGCACCAGCCGGGATTGTCCATGGCCAGGACCTCGGCCCTTCGTACCGCTCCGTTGGAACCCTCCGCCGCCGGTGTCTCGACCACTTGGGCCCCGAAGATCTCCAGGAGATGCCGCCGCTCGGCCGAGACATTTTCCGGCATGACGATGACCACCGGGTAACCCCGCCGTCGGGCCAGCATCGCCAGGGCGATCCCCGTGTTCCCCGAGGAGGGTTCGACGATGGTCTGCCCCGGCCGAAGCGAGCCGTCAGCCTCCGCCGCGTCCAACATGGCCCGGGCGATCCGGTCCTTCACCGATCCGGCCGGATTCACCCCCTCCAACTTCACGAAGATCCTGACCCCGGGATTGGCGCTGAGTTCGCTCACCTCCACCACCGGGGTGGAGCCGATCAGATCATCGACGTGTCGGTACACGGCCACCTCGGTCAGCCTCCCGCCACGGCCGGGAGAATGGATACCTGATCCCCGTCGGCCACCTTGGTGTCCAGACGGTCGAGATAGCGGACGTCCTCGTCGTTGACGTAGACGTTGACGAACCGGTGCAACCCACCCTCCTCGTCGAGGAGATTGGACCTCATGGCGGGATGGGCCTCAACCAGTCGCTCCAGGGCCTCACCCACGGTCGAGGCCGCGACCTCCACCACCTTCTCGCCATTGGCGTGGGGTCTCAGTACGGTTGGGAGACGGACACTGACTGTCAACTTGTTGTTCCTCACTTCGGGATCGACCACGGTCCCGCGACCGATACGCCGACGGGACCCGGGCATCACCGTATCGGAATACCACAGTAATCCGATCGGCTTAGTCGGGTTTGTTCGTCTACCGATAACCGGACCGGGTCACCGAATGTTCCCCTGACCCCGAATTTCCGCGGGTAGTCTCACCCTCCATGGCCAAGAAGGGGTCCCGGGACCGCACTCCGTCGGATCGTACGGTCGTGGCCACCAACCGCAGGGCCCGCCGCGACTACGACATCCTCGACACCGTGGAGGCCGGATTGGTGCTCCGGGGCAGCGAGGTCAAGTCCCTGAGGGACCGCAACGTGCAGATGGCGGACTCCTACGCCCGAATCGAGGACGGGGAGATGTGGGTACACGGGCTGCACATCTCGCCGTGGTCCCACTCCTCGGCCTTCACCGGTCACGACCCCGACCGTCCCCGCAAGTTGCTCCTGCACCGATCCCAGATCGACCGCCTCGGCGCCCGGGTCGACCAGGAGCGTTTGACCCTGGTGCCCCTCTCGATCTACTTCCGCCGGGGCCGGG
>JALSTE010000780.1 GCA_026983855.1 Acidimicrobiia bacterium | reverse complement strand
CCACGGACCTGGCCGTGGCCACCCTCCTGGCCGACCGGGAACACTGCCTGGGTGACCGGCGGCGGAGCATCCACACGACCATCGTGGTCATGGCGCCGTTGATGCTGCTGATCCTGGCCGAACCGGACCTCGGAACCACCCTGATCATCGCCACCGTGGCCGCCGCCATGCTGTTCGCCGCAGGGGTGCCCCTGCGGCCCCTGGGGGGATTCGCCGGATTGGGTCTGCTCCTGGCGGCGCTGTTGGCCCGTATGGCGCCCTACCGGTACCGGCGAATCGTGGCCTTCAGGGACCCCTGGGCCGATCCGCGGGGTGTGGGCTGGCAGCCACTGAACTCCCTCGCCGGTCTGGCCAACGGCGGTGGCAGCGGGGTGGGGCTGGGGGAGAGCCGGGTGAAGTGGGGCTGGCTGGCCAACTCCCACACCGACTTCATCTACGCCATCATCGGTGAGGAGCTGGGTCTGGTCGGAACCCTGACCGTGCTGGCCATGGTGGCCCTGATCGGATTCCTGGGGCTGAGGGCCGCCTACCGGGCTCCCGACCTGCTGGGTCGCATGCTGGCCACCGGGGTGACGGTGTGGCTCCTCGTCCAGGCGTTCGTCAACATCGGTGGGGTGGTGGGCCTGCTCCCGATCACGGGGGTGACCCTCCCGTTCGTGTCCTTCGGGGGGTCCTCTCTCCTGGTGACCATGGCCGCCACCGGAATTCTGCTCAACGTCGCCCGCCGGGGCCGGCCCGTGGTCCGCGCCCGGGCGGTACCCGAGAGCCATGGCTGATGAACGGGGGACCGATTCCCTCGCGGTGCCCCGCTCCCTGAGGGTGGTCGTGGCCGGTGGGGGTACCGCCGGTCACGTGGTCCCGGGGTTGAGCATCGCCCGGGCTTTGGTCGAGGGGGGGTTGGACCCGGCCGACGTGACCTTCGTCGGAAGTCGCCGGGGGATGGAGGTGGAGGCCGTGCCCGCCGCCGGCTTCGCCCTGGAGGTCCTGCCCGGACGTGGGATCGAGAGGCGCCTCACCACGGCCAACATCCGCAACTCCCTCGACATCGCCCGGGCGGTCCTCATGGCCTGGCGGATTCTGCGCCGCCGGCGCCCCGACGTCGTGGTGTCGCTCGGCGGATACGCCGCGGTCCCCGCCGCGGTCTCCGCCGTGGCCCTGAGGATCCCCTTGGTGGTCCAGGAGCAGAACGCCCGGGCCGGCCTGGCCAACCGTCTGGTGGGCCGGTTCGCCCGGTCCAGCGCGGTCATGACCGAGGGTGTGGGGCTGCCCCGCGAGGTGGTGACGGGCAACCCCGTCCGTACCGAGATCCTCGACCGGGCCGTCGACCGGGGGCGGGAGCGGGCCCGTCTCGAACTCGGGATTCCCGGGGAGCGTCGGGTGATCCTGGCGTTCGGGGGTTCGCTGGGTTCGCGCCGGATCAACCGGGCGGTGCTCGACCTGGTCGGGCGCTGGAGGGACCGCACCGACCTGGCCGTCCACCACGTGGTGGGACGCCGGGACTGGGAATCACTCCAGCCGGAGATCGCCGCGGCCGGCGGCGGTGGCATCCACTACCGGGCGGTGGAGTACGAGCACCGGATGCCCGAGGCCCTGGCGGCCTGTGATGTGGCGGTGTGCCGGTCGGGAGGCTCCACGGTGGCGGAACTGGCCGTGATCGGGGTTCCGGCGGTTCTGGTTCCCCTGCCGATAGCGGCGAACGACCACCAGACCCACAACGCCCGCACCCTGGCCGCCGTCGGGGCGGCCATAGTTGTACCGGACAGTTCCCTCGACGGGGAGAGGCTGATGTCAGATCTGGAGGAGATGTTGGGGTCCGACCTCACGGCGATGGAGCGGGCGGCCCGCTCGGTCGGCCGTCCCGACGCCGCCGATCGGGTGGCCCGTCTGGTCGTGGCCGCCGCTGTCGGGAGTCCGGCGGGACCACACCGATGAGCGATCGTACGGGGGGTCCCGCCATCGACCTGTCGGTGCCACGTCGGGTCCACGTCGTCGGTGTGGGGGGCCCGGGAATGAACCCCATCGCCGCCGTGCTGGCGTCCCAGGGACACGATGTGAGCGGGACCGACATCAAGGAGTCCTACGGGCTGGACCGCCTGAGGGCTCTGGGGGTCTCGGTCACCGTCGGGCACGACCCCACCCTGGTGGCCGACCGGGAGCTGGTGACCAGGTCCACCGCCATTCCCGACGACAACGTCGAACTGGTCGAGGCCCGGCGGCTGGGTCGGGAGGTCCTCAGTCGGGCCGGGATGCTGTCGGCCATCTGCTCGCTCCGCCGCACCGTGGCCGTGGGCGGCACCCACGGAAAGACGACCACCACCTCGATGCTGGCCCTGATCCTCGTGGAGGCCGGAATGAACCCGGGTTTCATCATCGGGGGGGATCTCAACGAGATCGGATCGGGATCGGCCTGGGACGACCGGGGCGAGTGGTTCGTGGTCGAGGCCGACGAGTCCGACGGGACCTTCACCCTCCTGGGGGCCGAGGCGGTGCTGGTCACCAACATCGACCGCGACCATCTGGAGTTTCACGGCTCCTTCGAGAATCTCATCACCGAGTTCGGGAGGTTCTGCTCCGATGCCCCGGGGCCCCGGATCGTGTGCGTCGACGATCCGGTCGCCGCCGCGGTCGGTGAGAGTGTGGGCGCCATCGGATACGGTCGCTCGGAGTCCGCCGACTACCGCCTGGTGGACCTCGAGTACCGTCCGACGGGGGTCACGTTCTCGGTGAGGGCGGGGGAACGGCTGCACGGCCCGGTTCGGCTGCCGGTGCCCGGACTCCACAACGCCCTCAACGCCGTCGGGGCCATGGCCATGGCCCTGGAACTGGGTGCGGACCCCGAGGCCGCGGTCACGGCCCTGGAGAGGTTCGCCGGGGTGGCCCGCCGCTTCGAGTTCCGGGGCGACGCGGCCGGGATCAATTTCGTGGACGACTACGCCCACCTGGCCACCGAGGTGCGGGCGGCGGTGGCGGCGGCCCGGTCGTGCGAGCCCGATCGGGTCGTGACCGTGTTCCAGCCCCACCGCTACTCACGTACCGCCGCCGTCTGGCGGGACTTCTCCGGGGCGTTCGTCGACGCCGACGTGGTCGTGGTGACCGGTATCTACTCCGCCGGTGAGTCACCGAGACCGGGCATCACCGGTGAGCTGGTGGTCGACGCCATCACCGGGGCCCACCCCGGCACCCAGGTGCACTACGTCCCGGATCGGGACGCGCTGGCCGATTTCATGGTCGGGCTGCTGGCTCCGGGGGACCTGTGCCTGACCCTGGGGGCCGGGGATCTGACCGGACTCCCCGACGAGGTGATCTCCCTACTGGATCCCGGTGATGGTTGAGCGGGGCGGCCCGCCCCCATCTCGGGCGACCCGGGCGGCGGCGGAGATCCTCGGGGGACTGGCCCGGGTGAACATGCCCCTGGGACGGCGAACGACCTACCGGGTGGGAGGGCCCGCCGCCCTGACGGTCGAGCTCAACGGCGACACCGACCTCGCCCTGGTCGCCGAGGCCATCAGTCGGTCGGGGGTGAGGGTGCTGGTGCTGGGCCGGGGTTCGAATCTGTTGGTGTCCGACCGTGGCTTCGACGGTCTGGTCCTGGATCTGGGCGAGGACTTCGCCCGGGTGTCCATCGACACCAACGTGGCGCCCCCGAGCGTCGTGGCCGGGGGTCAGGTGCTCCTTCCGGTGTTGGCCCGACGTACCGTCGCCGCCGGGCTCACCGGATTCGAGTGGGCCGTCGGTGTCCCCGGTTCGGTGGGCGGGGCGGTGAGGATGAACGCCGGGGGTCACGGCAGCGACATGTCCGATGTCCTCGAATCCGTCCGGGTGCTGGATCTCCGCACGGGTGGGGTGGAGACCCGGTGCCGCGACTCGCTGGGGTTGCGGTTCAGGGGCTCCGACGTGGGTCCGGCCCAGGTGGTGCTCGAGGCGACCCTGCGTCTCCGGCCCGATGAGGGCGGCGTGGGGGAGAGCCGGCTCTCGGAGATCGTGGCCTGGCGTCGGGACCACCAACCGGGGGGACAGAATGCCGGTTCGGTGTTCGTGAACCCCGCCGAGGGCTCCGTCCCCGCCGGTCTGCTGATCGACCGTTCCGGCCTCAAGGGGTTGAGGCTGGGATCGGCCGAGGTCTCCCCCAAGCACGCCAACTTCATCCAGGCCGACGAGGGGGGGTCGGCCGAGGACGTGGTCCGGCTGATGGCCCGGGTGGCGGATCGGATATGGACGGACCACGGGGTGCGCCTGAGGACCGAGATCCGGCTGGTGGGGTTCGATCCGGAGGTGCTGGGACCGCTGGCCGCCACGAGTGGGGAGTACCTGTGATGACGGTTCCGGGAGGTCCCGTCGGGTACCGGTGGAGGTCCGCGTCCGTCGGCCCCGCTGATGGTACCCATGGTCCGGTCCACCGACGGGAGGTCCCCGTTGGGGCGGATCGCATCGTTTCAGGCAGGCAGGCTTTGATCCCCACGACCACACCCGCACCGACCCTCCCCGGACCCGTTCCCGGTGTGCCTCGGGTGCCCCACGGGCCGATGTCGCCCCGGAGTGCGTCCCGGTGACCGCCGTCGCAGTGGACCCCCGCATCAGGAGGCGCCGGGCCGAGGTCCGCCAGGCCCAGGGCCGTCGTCGCCTGCACCGGCTCCTCTTCCTGCTGGCCGTGATCTCCCTGGCGGTGATGGTGTGGCTGGCCCTCAGGTCACCCCTGATGGCGGTGGACACCGTCGGATACGAGGGCCTGGTGCGTACACCTCTGGCCGAGGTCGAGGCCGCGGCGGGGATAGAGGTTGGTCAACCTCTCATCGACGTGGACCCCGGGGCCGTGGCCGCCAGGGTCGAGGCCCTGCCCTGGGTGGCGCAGGCCAGCGTGTCGAGATCGTGGACCGGATCAGTGGTGATCGAGGTGACCGAGAGGCAACCGGCCGCCGCCGCTCTGGCCGCCCCCGACGTCTGGGTACTGGTCGACGCCGAGGGGCGGGTGCTCACCGGTGCCGTGGAGGTCCCCCCGGGGCTGCCCCGGCTCACAGGGGTGCTCTCGGCCGGTTCGCCGGGCACTTCCCTCGCCGCCGACAGCGGCCCGCTGCTCGAGGTGGCGGCCCTGGCCCCCGCCGCGCTGCGACCGCGTATACAGGGTCTGTACCTGGAGTCCGACGGGGAGATCTGGATGGCCCTGGACACCGGGGATCGGGTTCTGCTGGGTCCCGACTCCGATCTGGGGTTCAAGGTCATGGCCGCGGCGACCATGGTCGAGAGGCTGGGCGTGGAGGGTCGAACCGGTTGGGAGTTGGACGTCACCGTGCCCTCACTTCCGGTGGTCAGGGAGTTGCGGGCCCGGTACCGGACCGCACCGGACCCCGGAGGGGACGACGTCACCGCCGGGCGAGGGTCCTTGTCAGGGGGTCAAGCTGTCGGTACCGTCGACCCCTAGCACATCTCAGTTTCAACCGTCAACCATTGGTTGAGAGTTTTCAGGTCCACTCGGACCCCAGGGAGGCCCCCGTGGCAGCACCGCAGAACTATCTGGCAGTCATCAAGGTCGTCGGCGTGGGTGGAGCCGGTTGCAACGCCGTCAACCGCATGATCGACGCCGGTCTCAAGGGCGTGGAGTTCATCGCCGTCAATACCGACGCCCAGGCCCTGCTGATGAGCGATGCCGACATCAAACTCGACATCGGCCGGGAGTTGACCCGGGGTCTGGGGGCGGGCAGCGACCCCGAGATCGGGGCCAAGGCGGCCGAGGAGCACCGCGAGGAGATCCAGGAGGTCCTGATGGGCTCCGACATGGTCTTCATCACCGCCGGTGAGGGGGGCGGCACCGGCACCGGGGCCGCCCCGGTCATAGCCGACGTGGCCCGCGACGTGGGGGCCCTGACCATCGGTGTGGTGACCCGACCCTTCATGTTCGAGGGCAGACGGCGTTCGGTCCAGGCCGACCAGGGCATCACCAAGTTGAAGGAGGAGGTCGACACCCAGATCGTGATCCCCAACGACCGCCTGCTCACCGTGGCCAACGAGTCGACCTCGATGGTCGACGCCTTCAAGATGGCCGACGACGTGCTTCTCCAGGGGGTCCAGGGCATCACCACCCTGATCACGACGCCGGGGTTGATCAACACCGACTTCGCCGATGTGCGCATGGTCATGGCCAACGCCGGTTCGGCTCTGATGGGGATCGGCCGGGCCCAGGGTGAGTCCCGGGCCGCCAACGCCGCCCGCCAGGCCATCTCCAGCCCCCTGCTGGAGGCCTCCATAGAGGGGGCGCGGGGCATCCTCTTGAACATCACCGGCGGGTCGGACATGGGCCTGTTCGAGGTGAACGAGGCCGCCGCCGTGGTTCACGACGTGGCCCATCCCGACGCCAACATCATCTTCGGGGCCGTGGTCGACGATTCGATCGGGGCGGAGTTGAAGGTGACGGTAATCGCCGCCGGATTCGACCGGTGGGAGGAGGGTAAGGCCCCCCGCTCCGCTTCTGAGGGTGGTGCCGACCGGGCTCGTCGCAGCCGCCCGGCGGTGGACGTGTTCGCCACCGAGGATGAGGAGCCCGCCGCCGGTGACGACGATTTCGAGGTTCCGTCGTTCCTGAAGTGACACGGCGGTGATCCTCCTCGAGAGGAGACTCGATCCCGGTGCCCGGGCACTGATCAGGTTCACCGACACGCAACAGGGCGATCTTCACCCCGATTCGGATGGGGTGGAGGGGCGCCGCCGGGCCCTCGATCCCCGACCCTGGACGTGGGTCCGTCAGGTCCACGGTCGCGGAGTGGTCGAGGTCCGGCGACCCGGCGAGGGCGCCGGCCGTCGCGGTGACGCCCTGGTCACCCGTTGTCCGGGGGCGGTGCTGGCCGTCCAGGGCGCCGACTGCGCCCCCGTCGCCCTCTACGGCACCGGTGGTGTCGTGGGGCTGGCCCACGCCGGGTGGCGGGGCATCGAGGCCGGGGTGCTGCAGGCGACGGTGACCTTGATGAGAGGGCTCGGGGCGGGGGA
>JALSTE010000779.1 GCA_026983855.1 Acidimicrobiia bacterium | reverse complement strand
GGCTCCACGTGGCGGTCTCGGTCAGTTCCTCGAGGGTGCCCAACCCGCCGGGCAGGATCACGAAGGCGTCGGCCAGGTTGAACATCACCGCCTTGCGCTCGTGCATCGAGCCCACCCGGACCAACTCGGTGAGCCCGCGGTGGGCGACCTCCCGTTCCAGCAGGCCCACCGGTATCACCCCGGTGACCCGACCTCCCGTGGCTAGGGCCGCGTCGGCCACCGCACCCATCAGACCGGTCCGGCCACCCCCGTAGACCAGTTCGATCCCGGCGGCCGACAGGAGCTGTCCCAGGGCGGTGGCGGTCTCGGTGTACCGAGGTGAGTTTCCCGATGAGGAGCCGCAGTAGACACACACCCGCCTGATGGCCGGGACGGAGAGCGAATCATCGGCTGGGAGGGAAGGTTCGGTCATGGCTCGATTCCTGGTTGGCACTAGGTTGAGCCCATGGACATCTCCACCCGACGCGGCGACGATGGCACCACTGGCCTGTTCTACGGGGGGCGGGTGCCCAAGGACTCCGAGAGGCCCCGAGCCTACGGTGCCGTCGACGAGGCGCAGGCCGGTTTGGGACTGGCCCGGGCCGCCACCGAGCCGGGGGGCGAGCTGGATGGGTACCTGGTGGAGATCTGCCGCCAGCTCTACGTCGTGATGGGGGAGTTGGCCACCGCACCGGAGAACCGGCACAAGCTGGAGGAGGGGGTCAGTCTGGCCTCGGTGGAGATGGTGGAACGCCTCGAGGAGATCGGTGGCGCCCTGTCGGGGCGGTTCGAGATGCCCAGGCAGTTCGTGATTCCCGGTCAGAACGACGTGTCGGCCCGTCTGGAGGTGGCCCGCACCCTGATACGCCGGGCGGAGCGGGAGTGTCTGGCGGTAGTCGAGCCCGACTCCCACGTCGTCCCCTACCTGAACCGGTTGTCGGACCTGGTGTGGGTGATGGCCCGGTGGCAGGAGGGCGAGAGTCTCCTCACCGATCCCGACACCGATCGCCGATGGCCCGGGGGTGGGGGAGCCTCCACGTCCTAGCATCGGGGTCCAGATCCGCTGACGCCAACCATCGGGCGTTCACCCCACCGGCGCCCGTCAAACAACAGGAAACCAAGGAGGGCCCGTGCCCCTGAGTCTCGAACCCGACGCGGTCACCATCACCAGCTCACCCGTGGACGAGGTAGATCTCCACGCCCAGGGCGTTTTCGAGGGAGGGGTCGAATCCTCCGGTGTGGACCCCACCGTGGCGGCGGCGGAGGACTTCCGGGCGAAGTTGGGTCAGACCCTGGTGACAGTCGTCGCTGGGCGCCCCACCGTTCTGGTGGGCCTCGGGGCCGGTGATGACCTGGATCCCGCCGGTCTCCGTAAGGCGGCCGGAGCCATGTACCGGCGGGCGTCCCGGGCGACCTCGGTCACCACCGACCTGGTGGCGTTGGCGGCCGGGCACCTCGAGGGAGGGGTCCGTGAGGCCGCCAGGGCCGTCACCGAGGGACTACTACTCGGCTCTTACCGTTTCGACGCCCTGAAGGGTGAGCCCGAGGAGGCCCCGGTTCTGGCCTCGGCGGTGCTCACCGTGGCAGAGGACGACGTCGACACGGCGGTCGAGGGTCTGGCGGCCGGTGGGGCCACGGCCAACGCGGTGGCCCTGGCCCGGGACCTGGTCAACACCCCGGCCTCGAGGATGAGGGCGGTGGACATGGCCGATGCCGCCATCGCGGCCGGGTCGGCCGCCGGTGTCGAGGTGGAGGTCTGGGACCTGGAGCGTTGCCGCTCCGAGAGACTGGGTGGGCTGCTGGGGGTGAACGCCGGTTCGGTCCACGAGCCCCGTCTGATTCGCATGGAGTACAACCCCGAGGGGGCCGCCAGCACCGTGGTGCTGGTCGGCAAGGGGGTGACCTTCGACACCGGTGGGCTCTCCCTCAAGACCTCGGAGGGGATGATGACCATGAAGACCGACATGGCCGGAGCGGCGGCGGTGGTGGCGGCCATGAGCGCCCTTCCCGCCATGGCACCCTCGGTGCGGGTCGTGGGTCTGGCCTGCTGCACCGACAACCAGCCCGGCCCGACCGCCACCATGCCCGGTGACGTCCTCACCATTCGCAACGGTAAGACGGTGGAGGTGCTCAACACCGACGCCGAGGGTCGTCTGGTACTGGCCGACGGCCTCTCGCTGGCGGTGGAGATGGAGCCGGCGGCGGTCATCGACCTGGCCACCCTCACGGGGGCTTGCATGGTGGCCCTCGGCAAGGGTGTGGCCGGGCTGATGGGCAACGACGACGATCTCATCTCCACGGTGCGCGGTTCCGCCGATCGCACCGGGGAGAGGGTGTGGCCCCTGCCCCTACCCGACATCTACCGCAAGCAACTCGACTCCGAGGTGGCCGATCTCAGGAACATTGGGGCCGGTCGCTACGGTGGGGCGCTGACCGCCGGGCTGTTCCTCGAGGAGTTCGTGGGTGACACCCCGTGGGTCCACCTCGACATCGCCGGCCCGGCCGGCACCGACGAGGCGGGAGGGGAGTACTCCAAGGGAGCCACCGGATTCGGGGTGCGGACCATCCTCGAGACCATCGCCTCCCTCGCCTGACTGTGAAGATCACAGCAGGCCTCGTATCCGTTCCGGCCTGATCCCCCTGGTTGGGTGTGAGGTTGGGATGGGTGGGACCGCCTCCGCTCACATGGATCGGGGGAGGGGTTGGCGACTGGGGTGGAGGGCCATGGAGCGGGCCAGGGAGCGGGCCCGGTCCAGTTGATGGCCGGTGACCCCCCACGTTCGGAGCTGCTCCTCCACGGCCCCGGCCCCCAGATCCAGCTCCACCATGGTGTGCACCAGGGCCCGCAGCCGCTCGGGGCTCAGCCGGTGCCCGTGGTGGGATCCGCGGGCACCGGGTTCGGTCGACCTCCCGTGGGTCAGGCGCAGTTCCTCGGGTAGTCGTTCGATCTGGCGGCGGCTCAGACCGGGCAGCGTGCGTCTCACCTGGAGCTCGGCGGGTCGGGGCTCGTGGGCCAGACCGAAGTCGACCAGGCGGCGGATGGTGCGGTTCATGGGGTTGTGCCGTCCCGGTCCCCAGCTGATTCCCAGGCTGCGGGCGGTGGTGGAGAGGTCGATGACCCCTCCGTCGGGATTGGCGTCGAGGTGGCGGGCCAGATGGCGTAGCAGCAGGAGGGAGGAGGGCCCGATCACCCCCAGCCAGTATCTCTCGACGTAGCTGCTCCGTGGATCGTGACCGGGGCGGCTCCCCTCCCGATCCCAGGGGGTGACCCACAGGTGTGAATTCCGGGCCGGTGAGGCCGCCTGGGGTGCGGTGATCGGCCGTGGGGGCTGGATGGAAGCCCCGGGAGCGGCCCGGGAGCCGGTGGTGGGGCTGACGGTGGTGGCCATGGGTTACCTCCGGGATGGCGACCGGCCCTGGGGCCGGGGTGTGCGGTGCTGGGAGGGGAAGTTATTTCAACATATTTCAGTAGTTTTCAGTATCTAACAAGGCATGTCAAGGCAAGCTCCTGGGGGTGCCGTCCGGGGGGTGTCCCCGGGCTGCACCCGGGGCCGTCCGGGATGGGAGAATCGGTGCATGGCCGAGACCGAAACACCCGATCCGGAGCTCCTCGACCGGGTCCGGGGCTGGATCGAGGAGTCTGAGCGCATCGTCGTGTTGACCGGGGCCGGGATCTCGACCGACTCGGGCATCCCGGATTTCCGCGGCCCCAAGGGGGTGTGGACCCGCAATCCCGCCGCCGAGAAGATGTCCACCATCGACACCTACCTGGCCGATCCCGAGGTTCGCCGTCAGGCGTGGCGGGCCCGGCTGGACAGCCGGGCCTGGGCGGCGGAGCCCAACGCCGGTCACCGGGCCCTGGTCCGTCTGGAGAAGCGGGGAAAGCTGGCGACCCTGATCACCCAGAACATCGACGGTCTCCACCAGGACGCCGGATCCTCACCGGAGAGGGTCATCGAGATTCACGGCACCATGAGAGAGGTGGTCTGCATGTCGTGCAGCTACCGGGCTCCCATGCAGGAGGCACTGGACCGGGTGCGCCGGGGGGAGGACGATCCTCCCTGCCCGGTGTGCGGCGGCATCCTGAAGTCGGCCACGATCAGCTTCGGGCAGAGCCTGGTGGCCTCCGATCTGGTACGGGCCGACGCCGCCGCCTCCAACTGCGACCTCATGCTGGCCATCGGGAGCACCCTGTCGGTCTACCCGGCGGCGGCGGTGGTGCCCCTGGCCGCCCGCCACGGGGCCCGGATCGTGATCATCAACGGCTCGCCCACGGAGATGGATCCGATCGCCGATGTCGTGCTGCGGGGCGACATCTCCGCCATCCTGGATCGCCTCATGTAGACGCCCCGGCGGTCGGCGGTCGGCGGCCCAGGCCATGGGATACCTCCGGGATCTGGGGTGCGTCGGGGGAGGGCCTTCAGAGGCGAGCGGGTCTCAGCGACGGAAGCCCACGGCCACGATTCCCCCCGAGTAGTCGAGGATGGGTGAGGGGGCCAGGGGCGTGCCTCCGTAGCCGAGTACGGATCCCCCGGCGGTGACCAGCCAGTACTCCATTTCCTGGGGGCTGCGGTCGGAGTATCCCGCGGCCATGCCCACGACCCGGTGGGGGAGGGTGACCGCTCCGGCCGAGCCGGTGTAGCGGGCGTTCCCGAACGTGAACACGCCGCCGTCCTCGGCCACCAGCCAGTAGCCGTTCCCGTCGGCGGTCGGACCCATTCCCGTGATGGGGCTGACCAGGTTGATGTTGCCGGTGGAGCCGTGGAATTGGGCGTCTCCGAAGGCGAAGATGCCGCCGTCGGAGGCGACGAGCCAGTAGCCGTCGCCGGTGGGGGTGGCGGCCATGCCGACTATGGGTTTGTTGAGGTTGATGTTGCCGGTGGAGCCGTGGAATTGGGCGTCTCCGAAGGCGAAGATGCCGCCGTCGGAGGCGACGAGCCAGTAGCCGTCGCCGGTGGGGGTGGACTCGAGGGCCACGATCGGCTGGGCGAGGGTCAACTCCGACAGGTCACCGAACCACGGGGCCCCGCCGAGGGAGGTCACCTCTCCGGCGGCCGTCACCGACCAGGCATCCACATCGGGGCTCGGTCCGCTGGGGGCGGGGGCCACGACCGCGGGCAGTTCCGGTCCCTTGAGGAAGTTGACCGTCACCCACACGTCGCCGTCGGCCTCGAGGCGGGCCCCGATGCCCACCCGGTTGTAGTCGCCCAGCATGTTGGCCCGATGGGGGGCCGAGTTCCAGAATCCGTCGTGGAGCCACTCGGCGCTGGGTCCCCAGCCGACGTTCTCACCGATCCGGCGCCACTGGAGGGTGACCCGGCTCTCCACCTGATCGGCCAGGTCGGTGCGGTGGGAGATGTGGCCCTGGGGCAGTTGGTGGTCAGTCCACTCCAGGGCGATCTGGTCCAGCATCGGATCCCGGGTCAGGGGGGACAGACCAGCCTCCACCCGGACCTCGTTCAGCCGGTCGAACAGGTACTGTTCCGAACCGGTGTCCCGGGGTACGGCCAGGGCGCCCACACCGGCCCGGGCCACGGGGGCGTGGGCGGGGGAGAGGGCCCCGGCTGGAGTTCCACCGGAAAGGGCGAACAGGATCAGGGCGAGGAAGACTGCGAGGATCTTGGGCCGCATAATCAGAGGTGATCGGGCCCTTATTTCACCACCTTGAGTGAGATTTCGGGGCTATGGGCCCCATTTCAGGGCAGATGAACTGCGGAGAGTGGTATCTTGACCCATCTCGGCGGTCAGGCGACGGAGGGTCCGGTCAAAGCCCAGAAATTGGGTGCCGGAATATCCGACCCACCAGGTAGGGTTTCGGTGCGAAGACGGGGAGAGGGCCGCTGCGGCCCCGGAGCCACACAGGAAGTCCATCCATGGCGACATTCAGAGAACTGCTGGCCCAGGCCAGGACCCAGGTGCGCGAGGTGGACACCTCCACCGTGGAGCTGACCCTCAGTGGCGAGGGAACGGTCCTGCTGGACGTGAGGGAGCCCGACGAGTTCGCCCAGGGTGCCATCCCCGGGGCGGTGCACATCCCCCGCGGTCAACTCGAGTCCCAGGTTGAGAACCGCCTCCCCGACCACGACTCGCCGGTGGTCATCTACTGCGCCGGTGGTGTCCGCAGCGTGTTCGCCGCCCGCACCCTGGCCGAGATGGGATACTCCGACGTGGTGTCGATGAGCGGTGGGTTCGACCGCTGTAAGGACGAGGGGCGTCCGTGGACCACCCCCCGAACCCTCCAGCCCGAGCAGCGCAACCGCTACCACCGCCACCTGCTGCTCCCCGAGGTCGGTGAGGAGGGTCAGCAGAAGTTGCTGGACTCGAGGGTCCTGCTGCTTGGCGCCGGTGGTCTGGGTTCCCCGGCCGCCCTCTACCTGGCCGCCGCCGGGGTGGGGACACTCGGGATCATCGACATGGACGTGGTCGACGCCTCCAACCTCCAGCGCCAGATCCTCCACAACACCGATCGGCTGGGCATGTCCAAGGTCGAGTCGGCCCGGGCCACCATCGAGAAGCTGAACCCCGATGTTGAGGTAATCGCCTACGAGGCCCGGCTCGGGGCCGATAACATCATGGAGATCCTCTCGGGGTGGGACATAGTGGTCGACGGGGCCGACAACTTCCCCAGTCGCTACATACTCAACGACGCCTCGGTGAAGCTGGGGATCCCGGTGGTCCACGGCTCGATCTTCCGTTTCGAGGGCCAGGTCACCGTCTTCGACCCCCGCAACGGTCCCACCTACCGCGACTACATCCCCGTGCCGCCTCCGGCCGAGTTGGCCCCGAGCTGCGCCGAGGCCGGGGTGCTGGGGGTGCTGCCCGGCATCGTGGGCAGTATCCAGGCCCTGGAGTCCATCAAGCTGATCCTGGGACTCGGGGATTCACTGTCGGGTCGGATTCTGGCCTTCGACGCCCTGGAGATGAGCTTCCGGGAGTTCCGCATCAAGCCCGATCCCGACAACGAGGTCACCTGGGAGAACCGGGAACTGATCGAGATC
>JALSTE010000778.1 GCA_026983855.1 Acidimicrobiia bacterium | reverse complement strand
GGATCCCAGGGGGCGAGCATCTCCAGGGGGGTGAGATTGTGGTGGTGGAGCACCATGGGCTCGGGTCGGGCGGCCACCAGCTCGGCCAATGGGGATCCGGTGGCCATGTGGTACACGTTCACCACCGTTCCGCTTCCCCGGCGGGCCTCGTACTCCCCCCAGGGGTGGGTCAGGTGGGCGGTGGCGGGATGGGTGGACTCGACGAATATCTCCGAGCGGCGACCCCTTCGCCTCTGGGCGTCCCGGGACCGGAGGACGTGGCCCCCCACCCCGTCGGTGGGGTAGAGGGCGGGCACGAAGTGGTGCACGGCGTCCCAGTCCATTCTCAGCGAACCCCCAGGGGACCGGTCACCGATTCGATGGCCTCGATGTAGGCGGCGGAGGTGCGGGCCAGATCGAAGTGGGCGGCCCGGCGGCGTCCGGCCCCGATGAGCTCCTCGGTCAGGGCGGGGTCTGACATCACCCGGTCGACGGCCGCCGCCACCAGGTCGGGTTCCTTGGTGGGGAGCAGGATTCCGGCCCCGCCCAGGGTCTCGCCCACGGCGCTGGAGTCGAAGGCCACGACGGGCACACCGTGGTGCATGGCCTCCACCAGGGGTACGCAGAACCCCTCGTGCTCGGAGAGACAGACGAACACGTCGGCGTTGTCGTAGTGGGCGGCGAGCATGCCGTCGGAGATCGCGTCGTGGATGGTGACCGCGTCCTCCAGGCCCAGTGAGGAGATCTGAGAGCGCAGGGCGTCGCCGTAGCTGGCGAAGCTCTGGGACCCGACCAGGTGGAGGTGGGCCCCGGGATCGTAGGCCCGGCGGTACAGGGCGAGGGCCGACACCAGATCGTGCTGGGCCTTGTTGGGGACGATCCGGCCCACGAACAGGAGCTGGGTACCACGGCGCGACCGGCGTAGGTCCCGGGTGGCGGAGGGGTCGGTGGCGTGGCTGAGGGCGGCGGGATCGAACAGGACCGGTACGGTCACCGTGTTGGGGAATCCCAGCTCGAGCAGCTCGGTCCGGTTGAATTCCGAGTCGGCGATGGCCAGGTCGCAGATGTCGGCGTAGCGGGCGAGTTGGTCCCGGCCCAGGACTATCTCGGCCCCGACGCCGGGCTCCCAGCGGTCGAGCATCTCCAGGGGGGTGATGTTGTGGTAGATCAGGATCCTCCGCCCCGGACGCTCCTCGAAGTACTCCCCGGCCAGCCCCCCGATGGAGTGGTGGTAGATGAGCCACGAGTCGTCATCGGGCACCTCGGTCATCGACCGGGTGGATCCGAGCAACTCGTGGTGGATGACCTGGGCGAACACCTCGGACTCCACCCCCCGTTGGCGCAGGGCCCGACGGAGCTTGATCGTGTGGTTGCCCACCGCGTCCCGGGGGGCGAAGGTGGGAAGGAGTTGGTGTACGGCCGGCCCGGTCAACGAACCGAGGCCGCTATCAGCCAGGGGCCGGTGGTCCCCCCCGGGCGGACGGCGGCCGCGGGCCGGGCCCCCGCCACGGTCAGTAGGTGGTCCCAGGTGCGGGGGTGGAGGGGGCGACCGGGAGAGAGATCGGCGGCCACGGGTCCGGCCTGGTGGGTCCACTCGGCGGGATCGGCGGCGACCACGACGATCCGACCACCGGGGCGCACGACGTTCGCCGCCAGCTCCACCAGCAGGGCCCGGTCCTGGTTGGACATGGTGTCGGTGACCCCGCCGAGCACCACGGCGTCCAGCACGTCGGCGGCGCACTCGGTGAGGTGATCCAGCACCGGCTCGGTGCGCAACTCGACGTCGTCGGCGATCCTGGTGCCGTCCAGTCCGTAGGCGTCGATGCCCCGGGCCACCAGGGCCGAGACGATTCCGCCGTCCCCGGCCCCGGACACCGCCACCCTCCCGTGGTGGTCGCCGAGGGCCTCGGCCACCGCCGCCGCCGCCGAGTCGGGGATGGGTCGGGTCAGGTCGGAGAGGGCCCGGTCCAGGGCGGGTGTGGCCCGGCCCAGGGTCCGTTCGTTGCGGCCGACCCGTTCGGTGAGGGACTCCAGTTCCTCGTTCAACATGCGCAGGGGGCGGGTCATCTGCACACCGAGCGCGGTCACCTGGCGGGCGATGTGCAGGTGGTACCAGGCGGTGGACCTCTTGATCGTGGCCTTCACCAGGGCCACCGGCTTGCGGGCCGACGACGTGGGCGGTTCCACGTTGATGAACGCCGCCGTCTCCACCGCCCTGATGGCCCCGTCGATCCCCGTGCGTCGGAACGTCAGGGGGGCGAACCGGTTGAACTCCTCGTCGAGGTGCTCCAGCAACTCGGGGGGGAACTCGCCGCTCTCGCGGCGCCGGCGGGCCTCGGCCCGGATCTCGGCCACCACGGTGTCCAGGTCGATCGTGGACACCGGTGCGGGCTCCGAGGGGGCGTCGTCACCGGAGAGGGCCTCCTCCGCCCCGGATTCCCCGGTCGGGGGGGAGTGATCCGGGGCGGAGGGGTCGGGGGAATCGCTCATCGGTCTCCGCTCGTCGGGGTCACGGGGGAATGGGGTCCGGCTGGGTAGCGTAGCGGTCACGATGCGTGTGGCTCTGGACACCACCCCGCTGTTGGGAACCCGTTCGGGGGTGGCCGAGGTGGTGTCATCCACCCTGGCCGCCCTGTCGGGCACCAAGGGTGACCTGGAGCTGGTTCCCTACACCGTGAGCGCCCGGGACACCTCCGGAGCCGGTGTCGGGGCGGTAACCATCCGCTGGCCGGCCCGGCTGCTCATACCGTGGTGGTCGCGCGTGAGCCGGCCCCGGCTGGAACGATGGACCGGTCCGGTGGACGTGGTGCACGGCACGAACTACGTCGTCCCCCCAACCGGGGCGGCGAAGGTGATCTCGGTCTACGACCTGTCTTTCCGGCACCAGCCCGAGGACGCCGTGAGCGCGGCCAGGTGGTTCAGTGCCTCGGTCGCCACCGCCGCCCGGAGGGGGGCGGTGATCCACACCTGCACCCGGGCCGTGGCCGGAGAGCTGCGGGACTGGCTACCGGGGGCGGACGTGAGGGTGATTCCCGCCGGGGTCACCGGGCTTCCCCGCCCCGACGGGGAGGGGGGCGGAGGCGGTGGCCGCCAATCAGGGCCTCCCTACCTGCTGGCGGTGGGCTCGGCCGTCACCCGCAAGGCCTTTCCCCTGCTGATCCGGGCCTTCGGGGTCGCGGCCGGGGAGCTTCCCGAGGTGGAGCTCAGGATCGCCGGGGCCCCGGGCCCGGCGACGGAGGCCATGACCGAGGAGTGGCGGAACCTCCCGGCGTCGGTGCGGGCGCGGGTCCATCTGCTGGGGCGGGTGTCCCAGACCGAGAAGAGACGACTACTGGCCGGTTCCTCGGCCCTGGTGCACCCGAGCCTGTATGAGGGATTCGGGTTCCCGGTTGTCGAGGCCATGGCCGCGGGGGTACCGGTGGTGGCGGCCGACGACCCGGCCGTGGCCGAGGTGGCGGGGGGCGCCGCCCTGCTGGTGCCCAGGGGCGACGAGGCCGCCCTGGCCGAAGGGATCCGACGGGTCCTGGAGTCAGAGGAGACGGCCGCCCGGCTGGTCGACGCCGGAAGGGCCAGGGCGGCCCAGCTCACCTGGGAATCGACCGCCATCGGGTTGCTGGACCTGTACCACGAACTGTCCCGGGGCGCCTGATCCCGGGAACGTCTCATCGGGCTGGGCGGCGGAATCGTCCGGCCCATGGCCCCGGGGCGGGGGACGGCACAGCTATTCTCGGCGGGGTCGGTGCCGACGGCCTTGTTCCCGAGCACGTCGCCTTCCGACCGCGACCCCCCGAGACCCGAGGTTTATCCCGTGCCATCAGCGTTGATCACCGGTATCACCGGTCAGGACGGCCAGTACCTGGCCGAGTTCCTCCACTCCATGGACTACGACGTCTACGGCATGATCAAGGGCCAGCAGAATCCCCGGGCCGAGATCATCAAGACCGAGATGCCCTACGTCGAGTTGGTGTCGGGCGATCTGCAGGACCTCTCCTCGCTGATCGCGGTGCTGGAGTACACCCAGCCCGATGAGGTCTACAACCTGGGGGCCATCAGCTTCGTGGCCCTGTCGTTCAAGCAGGCCGAACTGACCGCCAACGTCACCGGTCTGGGTGTCCTCCGCATGCTGGAGGCGATCAAGCTGGTCGGGGGGGCGGACAACCCCATCCGCTTCTACCAGGCCTCCAGCTCGGAGATGTTCGGCAAGGTGAGGGAGACGCCCCAGAACGAGGAGACCCCCTTCTACCCCCGCAGCCCCTACGGCACGGCCAAGGTCTTCGGCCACCACACGACCGTCAACTACCGCGAGTCCTACGGTCTCTACGCCTGTTCGGGCATTCTGTTCAACCACGAGTCTCCCCGTCGGGGCATCGAGTTCGTCACCCGCAAGGTGACCAACGCCGTGGCCCGGATCAAGCTCGGTCTGCAGCACGAGCTGGTCCTGGGCGACCTATCGCCCAAGAGGGACTGGGGCTATGCCGGGGACTACGTGAAGGCCATGTGGGCGATGCTCCAGCAGGACGAACCCCAGGACTTCGTGATCGCCACCGGCCGCACCCACTCCGTGGAGACCATGGTGGAACTGGCGTTCAAGGCCGCGGGCATCGACGACTGGCGGGACTACATCCGCCAGGACGAGAGGTTCATGCGTCCGGCGGAGGTCGATCTGCTGGTGGGTGACTGCTCCAAGGCCAAGGAGATCCTGGGCTGGGAGCCCGAGGTCGACTTCGAACAGCTCATCGCCATGATGGTGGAGAACGACATGGCCCTGGAGTCGGCCAAGGCCGGACGCCAGGCCTAGAACCGGCTCGGGATCCCCCGGTGGTGCCGAGGTTGACCAGGGGTTCGGGGATGGAGGGGATCCTCCGATGGTGCCGAGGTTGACCACCGGTTCGGGGATGGAGGGGATCCTCCGATGGTGCCGAGGTTGACCAGGGGATCCAGTTCTCTCTGTGTCACCACTTCACCGCTCTGGGTGACGTACCCTGGGGCTGGTCTGGACGAACGGGCGGAGCCTGACCCGAACGGACCAGCTAGTTGTCCTCAGATCCGATGGGCCTCCCCTACCGGGTGGTGCCGTCCGTAGTTGCCGTGTTGTTGATGGTCGGAGTCTCGGCCACACCCGTCCTCGGCGCGCCCCTCGAGGGGCGCGGTGGGGCCACAACCCCGACGCGTTCGGTCGCGGGCCCCGTGGCTGAACTCCCGAGCGGTTTCGATCCCACCCTGGCCGAGCTACCGGCCTGGTTCGACGGTGGTCTCTGGGCGGTGACCGCCCCGCCCTCCGCTGGGGTTCCGCCCACGACCCCGGTTGCGGTCACGACGGCGCCGCCGACCCCGCCCTCCGCTGGGGTTCCGGTCACGACCCTGACCATCCCCACGGGGCCCGAACCATCCGTCCCCTCGGTGACCCCGGTTCTCGTCGCCCCGGTAACGGGCCAGGTTCCCGATCACACCGAGGAGGTCGCCTCGGACCCCACGCCGGTGTCCGTGCCCGTTCCTCCCACCTCCACGGCACCGAGCCCCTCGACGGTTCCGGTGGAGTCGGTCCCGACCAGCCCGGCGACCTCGGTTCCGGTTCCGGTTGTGTCCACCACGACTTCGGTTCCGGTTCCGGTTGTGTCCACCACGACCTCGGTTCCGGTTCCGGTTGTGTCCACCACGACCTCGGTTCCGGTTCCGGCCACCTCCACCGGGACTTCGGCTCCGACGTCCGCGGTTCCGATCACGTCCAGCACCAGCACCACCAGCACGACGTCGACCGCGGTTCCGACCACGTCCACCACCACCAGCACCAGCACGACGTCGACCGTGGTTCCGATCACGTCCACCACGTCCACAACCGCCAGCACCAGCACGACGTCGACCGTGGTTCCGATCACGTCCACCACGTCCACAACCACCAGCAGCACGACCCCGGTCGACATCGAGACCACTGGAGTTGACCCCTGCGTGAGTGGCTGCCGGGTGGGTAGCTCGGCGGAGGTGTCGCAGTGGTACCTGGCCGCGGTGTCGGAGCCCCGTGTCCCCGGCTCCCCCTCGGGGGGTCGGCGTCCGGTGGTGGCCGTGATCGACAGTGGCATCCGGGCCGACCACGAGGACCTGGCGGGTCTGGTGACCAGACCCGCCTGCGCCCCCACCAGCGGCCCCCTGGACCTGGGCCACGGAACCCGGGTGGCCGGTCTGATAGCGGCTCGGGCCGACAACGGGCTGGGCATAAGGGGTCTGGCCCCGGGGACGTCGATACTCGACATACCGATCCTCGGGGCCACCCGTGGCGCGGTGGCCACTGACGCCCAGCTGGCCGCCGCCATCGATTGCGCGGTCGCCTCGGGGGCCGATGTCGTGAACATCTCCCTCAGCGGTCCCTGTGTGGGGGGCAGCCCGGTGCCCGCCGCCGTCGACCGGGCCCTGAAATCCGACGTCGTCATCGTGGCCGCCGCCGGCAACAGCGCCGGAGCCGGGCGGGTCTGCCCCGCGTCCCTCCCGGGGGTGGTGGCGGTGACCGCGGTCGCCGCCGACGGTTCCAGTGGCCCGTTCCCCTCCGACGCCACCTGGATCGACATCGCCGCCCCGGGCCGGGCGATGGTGACCACGGACGGCAGTGGTCCCGGGTCCTACGCCGTGGACTCGGGTACCTCCTACGCCACCCCCCTGGTGTCGGCGGCCGCCGCTCTGCTGGTCGAATCCCATCCGGGCTGGTCACCCCGGCGAATAGCGCTGCAACTGGAGACCACCGCCGCCGTTCCCTCCCGGGGGAGCGGTATCGGTGTGCTCGATGTCGCCGCCGCACTGGGGCGGAGGGAGTCGGGATTCCTGATGACCACCGCCGAGGGAAGGGTGACCACGGGTGGCCGTATGGCTTTCCGGGGTGATCTCACCGGGCTGAGGCTGGTGTCGCCGGTGGTGGATGTGGCGGTGACGGCTTCGGGTCGGGGGTATTGGTTGGTGGCGGCTGATGGTGGGGTGTTCGCTTTTGGTGATGCTCCGTTTTTGGGTTCGGCGGCGGGGTTGGGTTT
>JALSTE010000777.1 GCA_026983855.1 Acidimicrobiia bacterium | reverse complement strand
CAACGCCCCGTTCGTGGTCCTGGTGGCGACCGGGGGCACCGAACGCCGGATCCTCGAGCTGCTGGCGGCGAGGTCCACCGTCACCACCGAACCGGCGTTGCTGGTGGCCCATCCGCGGCACAACTCGCTGCCCGCCTGCCTGGAGGCTCTGGCCCGGATCCGCCAGGAGGGGGGAGCGGGCCGAATCCTGTACCTGCCCGATCCCGCCTCGACCACCGACCGGGCGACCCTGGCCGAGGCCGTGGCCGACGTCACCGCCGTCCACCGGTTCCGCCAGGCCCGCATCGGCCTGGTCGGTGGGGCCTCGGACTGGCTCGTGGCCAGCTCCCCCGCGGCGGCCACGGTGCGGCGGACCTGGGGCCCGACCGTGGTGACGATTCCGACCGGGGACGTCCTGGCCGATTACGGCACCGCCCCCGAGGTGGACACCGAGAGACTCACCACCGACATCACCTCGGTCACCGGAGTCAGCACGGTCCCGGTGGCCGAGATCCGGCGGGCCGCCCGTCTGGAGCCGGCTCTCCACAAGGTGGTCTACGACCGAGGCCTCGACGCCGTGGCCGTACGTTGTTTCGATCTGCTCACCGAACCCGGAACCTCCGGATGCGTGGCCCTGGCCGCCCTGAACGACGAGAGGATCGTGGCCGGCTGCGAGGGTGATCTGAACAGCACCCTGGCCATGATGTGGGTCCGATTCCTCTTCGACACGGCGTCGTGGATCGCCAACCCGGCCCAGATGGACCCGGCCACCGACACCGTCACCCTGGCCCACTGCACGATCGCCCCATCCCTGGTCACGGGGGTCGAACTCACCACCCACTTCGAGTCCGGGATCGGCGTGGGGATACGGGGCCATCTCCCCGAGGTCGACGTGACCCTCATCCGGATCGGGGGAACGGAACTGGACCGCCTCTGGTTGGCCGAGGGGCACATCATCCACAACGGCCGGTCCGAGCACCTCTGCCGGACCCAGGTCGACGTCCGCCTGCCTCCTGGGACTCTCGAGGAGATGCTGGAGAGACCCCTCGGAAATCACGTGGTCCTCGTACCCGGGCACCACGCCCGACGCCTGCGCCGTTGGTGGCAGATGGCGATCACGAGCTGAGACTCCCCTCCCCCTCCGCCCGCCCCGCGGCGACCGGTCCCATGGCCCCGAACAGGGCGACCACCACGACGGCGGTCAGGCCCACGGCCAGGAAATCGAGACCGGGATCGCGGGCCACCAGCGAAGTCCACAGAATGGGCGAGACGGCGTGACCGGCGAACCTCAACGACAGCACCGACGACACGGCCCCACCCCGATTGCGGGGTACCAGGCCCACGGCCAGTCTCTGCTGGGAGATCCGGATGAGCCCCGCCGAGGCCCCCACCCCGGCCCACAGAACGGTCACCAGGGCCACCCTGGCGGTCTGTCCCATGAGAACCACCAGGGACCCCGCCACCACCGCCCCGATGGCCCCGGCCCTCCTGCCACCCAGGCGATCCACGAGCGATCCCAGGAAGGGGCTGGCCACCACCCCCGCCGCCCCGCCCGCCATGAGGAGCAGCCCCGTTCCCGCCGGACTGACGCCGAGCACGTCCCGGCTGTAGAGGGCCACCAGGTAGCCGATGCCGATTACCCCGGCCCCCGACGCCAGGGACGCCAGTCCCAGCATCAGGAGCCGCCGGTGGAACAGCACCGCCACCGGGGGGCGGTCGGCCCCGGGACGGGGCTCCCCCGGCGGAGGGGTGAACCACAACAGCAGGGCCAGGGCGGCGGGCAGCACGAAACCCAGCCGCCAGTTCACCTCGGCCGCCAGACCGCCCACGACCGGGGCCAGGACCTGTCCACCGGCCTGGAAGCTGCCGTAGACACCCACCGCCCGACCCAGTCTCTCGGGTGGATGCACCTCGGCCAGGCCCGCCAGCAGCAGAGGGGTGATGAAGGAGTTCGAGGCCCCCTGGGCGACCCTCGCCACCAGAAACAGGCCCAGACCAGGAGCCAGGGCACAGGCCAGGGAAGCGGCGGCGTAGGTCACCAGGGAGACCCTGACCACCCGGCGGCGCCCGAACCTCTCCCCGATCGTCCCCGAGACCACCAGCAGAATGGCGAAGGGCACGAAGTAGGCCGTCAGCGATGCCGCCACCTGCTCCGACGAGGCGGAGAACGAGTCACGCAGTTCTGGCAACATGGGGACCACGACCGAGGCACCGAAGGGTCCTATGGCCCCGCCCACGTACATTGCGTTGCGGGCGAGGAGCCCCCGGTCGTCCACTTCGATACGCCTCCCCTCGGGAGGTCAAGGTACGGCGTGAACGTGGCCGGTTCACATCCGGGACTAATTTTGGCCCCACGCCCGTGCGGACTCCGCGCGGGGATACACAGGAGGAACCATCCGATGAAACGCAGCATCCTTGCTCTGCTGGTCGCCCTGGCCCTGTTGGCCGCGGCCTGCGGCGACAGCTCCGGGGGGGACTCGGGGAACGAGTCGGCCGAGGGCTCCTCCGACGGGGGGAATCAGTCCTGCGCCGTCGCCGATCTCTCCCTGTTCGCCCCGGGGAGGCTCACAGTCGCCACCGGCGAGGCCGTCTTCCCGCCGTGGATGATGGACGACGATCCCACCAACGGACAGGGGTTCGAGAGCGCCCTGGTGTACGCCCTCGCCGACCGCATGGGCTTCACCCGTGACGACGTCGATTGGGTCCGCACCGGCTTCGATCAGGCCATCGCCCCTGGTACCAAGCCCTACGACTTCAACATCCAGCAGTTCTCCATCACTCCCGACCGCGACGAGGTGGTGGACTTCTCAATCGGCTACTACAAGGTCAAGCAGGCGCTCATCGCCTATGACAACTCCCCGGTGATCCAGGCCACCAGCCTGGGCGACCTGGCCGACACCAAGCTGGGGGCGGCGATCGGCACGACGAGCCTCTCCTACATAGAGGACTTCATCAAGCCCTCCACCCCCCCGGCGGTGTACGACACCAACGCCGATGCCAAGGCCGCCATGGACGCCAATCAGGTCGACGGCCTGGTGTTCGACCTTCCCACCGCCTACTTCATCACCGCGGTGGAGATCCCCGACGCCTCCATCGTCGGAGTGCTGCCGGCCATGAGCGACAACCCCGAGGAACTGGGCATGCTCTTCGAGCAGGACTCACCCCTCGTGCCCTGTGTCAACGAGGCCCTCCAGTCGCTGATCGACGACGGAACCGTGGCATCCCTCGAGGAGCAGTGGCTGAACCAGGGTGGCGACATCAAGACCCTCAGCAAGTAGCCACCACGTGAACAGCGAATCCCCGGTCAGCCATGGTCCGCCACGGCTGACCGGGGAACGCGGTGCCGGCGGAATCGGACACCGCTGGAAGGAACTCAAGGTCCAGGACGGGGCCCGGGGGGCCCTGATCGCCTTCTTCTCCACCGTGGTGGTTTTCGGCGTGGTCACCTGGGTGATCCTCTCGTCGTCCACCTGGCCGGCGGTGAGGCGCCAGTTCTTCAGCGTCAGGCACCTCAGGGAGGTGTGGCCCGCCGTCTGGGGTGGTTTCGCCCTGGACGTGAAGATGTTCATCGTGGCCGAGGTGCTCATCCTGGCCTTCGCCCTGCTCGTCGCCGTCATCAGGAGTCTCCGGGGGCCCGCCTTCTTTCCCCTGCGGATGCTGACGATCGTCTACATCGACATTCTGCGGGGGATCCCCCTGATCCTGCTGATACTGATCCTGGGATTCGGGGTACCCGCTCTGACCCTCCCCGGTGTCCCCAACGATCCCGTGTTCTGGGGGGTCACGGCCCTGGTCATCAGCTACTCGGCCTACACCTCGGAGGTCTACCGGGCCGGTATCGAGTCGGTGCATGAGAGTCAGCGTTCCGCGGCCCGGGCCCTGGGGCTCACCCAGTGGCAGGCCCTGCGCTTCGCCATCCTGCCCCAGGCGGTCCGCAACGTGGTCCCGGCCCTGCTGAACGGTCTGGTCAGCCTGCAGAAGGACGTGGCCCTGGTCTCGATCCTCGGTGTCCGTGAGGCGGTGAGGGAGGCCCAGATCTACAACGCCCGTACCTTCAACTACACCGGGCTGATCGCCGCCGCCATCCTGTTCCTCATCATCAGCGTGCCCGCGGCCCGATTCACCGACTGGTACACGGCCCGGGAACGTCGGCTCCGGGGGGGTCACTAGTGGACGAGGCGAAACTGCGGGTCCGCGACCTGCGCAAGTCCTTCGGCTCGAAGGTGGTGCTCGACGGAATCGACCTCGACGTGGCCGAACACCAGTTGGTCTGTCTCATCGGCAGCTCCGGTTCGGGCAAGTCCACCCTGCTGAGGTGCGTGGATCTGCTGGAGCCCATCGACTCGGGTTCGATCTGGATCGACGACGAGGAGATCACCGCCCCCTACGTGGATCCCAACGCGGTCCGTCGTCGTATCGGCATCGTGTTCCAGAGCTACAACCTGTTCCCCCACATGAACGTGCTGGACAACGTCACCCTCGGTCCCCGCCGGGCCCACGGGATCGACAGGGAATCGGCTGAGCGGCGGGCCCGCGAGCTGCTGGAGCGCTTCGGACTGGCCGACAAGGTGCTCGTCTACCCCGATCAACTGTCCGGCGGCCAACAGCAGCGGGTGGCCATAGTGCGGGCCCTGGCGGCCGAACCGGAGTTGCTGCTGCTCGATGAGATCACCGCCGCCCTGGATCCCGAGCTCATCGCCGAGGTACTCGACGTCATCCGGGATCTCAAGGGTCAGGGACTGACCATGCTGCTGGCCACCCACGAGATGGGATTCGCCCGCGACATAGCCGATGTGGTGTGCTTCCTGGACCAGGGTCGGATACTCGAGCAGGGCCCTCCCTCGGAGATCTTCAGTCATCCCTCCGAGCCCCGTACCCGCCAGTTCCTGGAGAGAATCATCGACGCCGGGAGGCTGTGACTTGGGAGATGACCTGAGAGCCGACCCCGGCCACAACGCGGATCCCCTGGCCGGGGATCCCGACTGGGACGGACCCGCTCCGCCCGTGTTCGCCATCGCCACCGCCGTCTACGGGTCCGATGCCGAGGGTCGCATCCTGACTCTGAGACGAGGGTCGAAATCGGCGATGGCGGGCATGTACTACCTGCCCGGCGGGATCATGGATGAGGGCGAGGAGCCCTACGGTGCCGCGGCCCGGGAGTTCACCGAGGAGACGGGCCTCCAGATAGGTCCCCTCCGTGTGGTGGGCGCATGCCCCATATGGCTCTACGGCCAGGACTACATGCAGCTCTCCTTCGCCGGTGAGGTGCTCGGGGGCAGCGAGGTCACCCTGAGCCACGAGCACGACGACTACCGCTGGGTCAGCCCGACGGAATTCGCCGCCGGTTTCGGGCCCGAGCAGGTGACGGCCATCGCCGGGGACGATGCCCGGGTCCGCCGCCTACTGGAGTCCCTGGGCGAGGATGCGCGGCGCTACGCCGGGGGAGCCTGAGACGTCCGACGGAGATCGCAGGACCGGCGGTCGGCGCACTCGCCGTGGATCACCAACTGCAGGTGTGAGGGCCGGAAGACGCCCTCGTCGATCTCGGCCAGGTCCCCGGGGGCCGGTTCCCGGGCCGCCACGTCACGGATACGACCGCAGCGGTCGCACACCAGGTGATGGTGCTGGAAGATCACGTTGGGATCGAAGCGGTGGTGCCCGTCCAGGGTGACCTCACCCACCTCACCCATGGCCACCAACTCATTGAGGGTGTTGTAGATGGTGGCCCGGCTGACGTTCGGGAGCAGGGCCGCGGTCGCCCGGTGGACCTCATCGGCGGTCAGGTGCACGTCGGTTCCCTGGAGGACCTCGGCCACCGCTCGACGCTGGGCGGTCATCCGCCAACCACGTTCGCGCAGCCGGGACAGTAGGGTCGGGCCCGGTTCGTTCATCGTTCTCGGATTGTACGGGAGCAACTAGCCTGCGCCCCGTGCCCGAAGTGACCGTCACCGAGGAGACCCTCGTCCTCCTTCTGGTGGTCGCCTCCCTGGTGGCCATTGGTGTGAGCTTCCTGCGGGTCCCCTACACCATCGCCCTGGTGGTGGTCGGATTGTTCCTGGGACTGGGCCAGTCGTTCCAGACCGTGGATCTCACCCGCGAGTTGATCCTCTTCGTGTTCCTACCTCCCCTGCTGTTCGAGGGGGCCCTGAACATGGACCTCGAGGACCTGAGGGAAAGGTGGTTCCAGGTCGGGATCCTGGCGTCGGTCGGCACGGTGATCGTGGTGGCCCTGATGACCCTGGGGTTCAGCCTGGGCCTGGGAATGGACTGGACCATGGCCCTGGTGCTGGCCACGATCCTGGCGCCGACCGATCCGGTGAGCGTGCTGGCCATGTTCAGGGAGCAGGGGGTGGGAGGTGGACTGAGAACGATCCTCGAGGGCGAATCGATATTCAACGACGCCCTGGCCATCGTGATCTTCCTGATCGCGGTGGAGGTCGCCTTCCCCGGGTCCGGGACGTCGGTGGGCGCGACCGACGCCCTCTACGAGTTCGGATCCGAGGTCATCCTCGGTCTCGGTGCGGGACTGCTGGTGGGGTTCGTGGCCCATCGTCTCATGAGTGCGGTGGACAACCATCTCGTGGAGATCACCCTCTCGATCGTCACCGCCTTCGGTTCCTACCTCCTGGCCGATCAGTTCGGCGGATCGGGGGTCATAGCCACCGTCAGCGGTGGACTCCTGATCGGCAACTACGGCGTGCACTTCGCCATGTCAGCCTCCTCACGGGTCTCACTCATCGACTTCTGGGAGGTGATGGCATTCGTCGTGAACTCCCTGCTGTTCCTCCTCATCGGGCTCAAGATCAGGATCGCGGAGTTCACCGATCCCCACACCCTGTGGGCGACGCTCCTGGGAATCCTGCTCATGCTCGGATCCCGGGCCGTGGTCACCTACGGGATGATGGGGGCGATCGGACGTTTCGGCGGGGACATCCCCTCCGGTTGGCTCACCGCCATGTTCTGGGGAGGCCTTCGCGGTGCCATTCCCGTGGCCCTGGTGCTCGGGCTGCGGCGTCCCGACCTTGAGGGCACCGACGCGGTCACGGTCGT
>JALSTE010000776.1 GCA_026983855.1 Acidimicrobiia bacterium | reverse complement strand
TCGGCGAGGGTGAGGAGTTTCCCACCGACCCCGAGGCCACGGCGGAGTCCTTCCACCGGGAGTACGAGCAGATCTACGGTCTTCGGATCCCCGATGTGGGGGTCGAGGTCGTCACCTGGCGACTGGCCGCCTACGCGCCCCCGCCGGAGTTCGAGGTACCCACCCTGCCGCCACCGGACCCGTCGGCCGGGGAACGGGTTCGCTCCCGTCAGGCCCGGTTCACCCGGGGGCCTTCCACCGACGTGGCCGTCCCCGTCCACCGGCGCTCGGAGCTCGTCGCCGACCAGAGGATCGAGGGTCCGGCGATAGTGGAGGAGAGGGAGACCACCATCGTCCTCCGACCGGGATGGACGGCCCGGGTACTGCCCGACGGCACCATCATCGCCGACAGTCCGCTCGCCCGCGGAGGCAACCAGTGAACGCCGTCGACACCGCAACGCCCACCCCCGGGCCCACCCCGACCGCCGATGGCATCGACCCCATCGAGCTGGAGGTCATGTGGGGCAGCCTGATCTCCACCGTCAACGAACAGGCCAAGGCCCTGCAGAGGGCGGCGTTCAGCCCGATCGTCCGGGAGGCGGGAGATCTGGCCAACGCCCTGTTCGATCGACGGGGTCGGATGGTCGCCCAGGCCGTGACCGGGACCCCGGGCCACATCAACTCCCTGGCCATGGCCGCCCGCTGGATCCTCGCGGAGTATCCCCCCGAGCGGCTCCAACCCGGCGACGTCCTCATCACCAACGATCCCTACAAGACCGCCGGACAGCTACTGGACGTCACCGTCATGGTGCCCGCCTTCCGCGGGGGTCGGCTGATCGCCCTCTTCGGCTCCACCATCCACCACACCGACGTGGGGGGCTACGGCATCGGGGCCGGAGCGCGCGATGTCTACGAGGAGGGCATCTGGATTCCCATCAGCCGCCTGATGGTCGGGGGGGAACGCAACCACGACGTGTGGAACTTCATCCTCTCCAACGTCCGCCAGCCCGAGCACATGGCCGGGGATCTCCACGCCCAGATCGCATCGGGTGAGGTGGGGGCGGCCCGACTGGCGGCCCTGTGCGACAACCACGGCCTCGACGACATCGACGCCCTCGCCGATGAGATAATCACCCGCTCGGAGACCGCCACCCGGGACTCCATCCGGCGGCTGCCCGCGGGCACCTACCGGGCCGAGTCGGTCCTGGACCTCGCCGACGGCTCCGAGATAGAGATCAAGGTGGCGGTGACCGTGGATCCAGAGGCGGGGGAGATCCTGGTGGACTACGCCGGCTCCTCGGGGCCCAGTCCGTTCGGCATCAACGTGGTCAAGAACTACACCCACGCCTACACCACGTTCACCATTCGGAGCGTTCTGAACCCCGACATCCCCAACAACGCCGGCAGTCTGGCCCCGATCCGGGTCGAGGCCCCCGAGCGGACCATCGTGAACGCGGTCGACCCCGCCCCGTGCACCGCCCGCCACGTCGTGGGCATGTTCCTCCCCATGCCCATCCTGGGGGCCCTGGCCCAGATCGTTCCCGACGAGGTGATGGCCGAGGGAGCCGGAGCGGTGTGGACCATGCAGGTCAGCGGCACCCACCCCGACGGCCGACCCTTCATCACCGCCATGTTCACCTACGCCGGTGGGGTCGGGGCCCGCAGCACCAAGCCGGGCCTGTCCGCCACGTCCTACCCCACGGGGGTTTCCGCCGTTCCCATCGAGGTGGTCGAGTCCTCCGCCCCCATCCGCTTCCTGCGCAAGGCCCTCATCGAGGACTCCGGGGGACGTGGTGCCCAGGTGGGTGGTCGGGGCCAGGTGATCGAGTTCACCGTCGACACCGACCGTCCCTGGCAGCTCAACGCGGTGACCAGTCGCCTCCGGGTTCCCCCGCGGGGCCTCTTCGGCGGGGAGCCGGGTCGGGCCGGCAGGTTCCTGGTCAACGGCGAACCGGTGCGCACCCAGTCCCGTATCGAGCTGGAGCCCGGCGACGTCGTCCGCCTCGAACTACCCGGTGGTGGGGGCTACGGAGTCGCTCACGGAGAGGGGGACGGGGAGCCGTGAACCGCTTCGCCCCGACCTTCTCCGATCGGTGGCTGCAAGCGGTCCAGACCGTGGGCCACCGCCCGTTCCTCATCTGGGAGGACGCTGAGGGGAACGTCTCCTCGTGGACGTATGAGGGATTCGACGCCCTGGTGGCCCGGACCGCGGCCGGACTGGTGCGGCGGGGAGTGGGGCCCGGCGACTGCGTACACCTGGTCCTGCGCAACTCACCGGCGTTCGTGGCCCTGTGGCTGGCCACCTGCCGGATCGGGGCCTGGATGCTGCCCTCCGATCCGATGTCCACCCCGGCCGAACTCCGGATCCACCTGGCCCGCACCTCTCCCACCGTCGGTGTCTGCGCCACCGGGCGGCAGGAGACCTACCTGACGGCGGCGGAGGGGACCGGGGTGGAGGTGGTGGCCGTGGACGAGGCTGACACCACCCTGGAGGTGCTGGCCGGGCCGGTGGCCGACATCGTGGATGTCGGCCGGCCCCGTCCGCGGGACCGGGCCGCGGTCATGTTCACCTCGGGGACGACCAGCTCCCCCAAGGGTGTCGTCCTCACCCAGGCCAACTACGCCTTCGCCGGTGACGTGATGGCGGCCGCGGCGGCCCTGAACCGGTACCACCGCCAGCTCGTGGTGCTGCCACTCTTCCACGCCAACGCCCAGTACTACTCCTTCGCCTCGGCCATCTCCGCCGGGGCGTCGGTCGCCCTCATGGCGGCCTTCTCCGCTTCCGGCTTCCTGGCCCAGGCGGCCCGCCACCGGGCCACCCACGCCAGCCTCTTCGCCGCCCCCATGAGGATGATCCTGGCCCGGGGCGCCCACCTCCGAGACGATCTCAGCCTCATCCACTGCTGGTACGCCCAGAACATCACCTCCGAGCAGTATGAGGAGCTCTCACTCCTCCTGGGATGTCGTCCCCGCCAGCTCTACGGCATGACCGAGACCGTGCCCGCCGTACTCACCAGCCGTGACATCGACCCCCGGCCCGACACCATGGGCCACCCCACGCTCGGATGCCGGGTGGAGATCCATGACTCCGCCGGTCTTCCGGCGCCCCCCGACGAAACCGGTCAGATCGTCGTCGGGGGGCGCCCCGGGTACGAGCTCTTCGACGGCTACCTGGACGATCCCGAGACCACCGCCGCCTCCTTCTCCGGAGGATGGTTCCTGACCGGCGACCGGGCCTGGATGGACTCCGCCGGACACTTTCACTTCGCGGGTCGCAGCGGCGACGTCCTCAAGGTGGCGGGGGAGAACGTGTCCGTGGTGGAGGTCGAATCCGTCCTGGCCCAGCATCCCGACATCCTCGAGGCCGCCGTGATCGGGGCCCCCGACGACATACGCGACGAGGTACCGGTGGCCTTCGTCGTACCCCGCCCCGGCCGCGCACCCCGGGAGGACTCCCTGGCCTCCTGGTGCGAGGAACGCCTGGCCCCGGCCAAGCGGCCCCGACGCTTCCACCTACTGACGGAACTGCCCCGCACCTCGGTGGGAAAGATCCGCAAGTTCCTGCTCACCGAGAGCCCCGACACCAGTCGGCCCGATCACACCAACCCAGCGAAACCCGGAGCCCGGCCATGAACCCCTTGTCTCCCGAGATACTGGACAGTCTCGATTCGTCGACCACCGACTACGCCACCGCGGTCACCCTCCCGCCCGAGTTCTACACCTCGGAGGAATTCCTGGCCTTTGAGAAGGAGGCGGTTTTCGCCCATGACTGGTTGTGCGTTGGGCGGGCCTCCCGGATTCCCGAACCGGGTGACTTCTTCACCATCGACCTGGTCGACGAACCGCTCATCGTCAGGCGCCGGAAGGATGGCGGCATCGCGGCATTCTCCTCGGTGTGCCAGCACCGGGCCATGACCGTGGCCGAGGGCTCGGGCAACTGCAACACCTTCAAGTGCCCCTACCACCACTGGATCTACGGGGGTGACGGACGCCTCCTGGGGGCTCCGGCCATGGAGCGCACTACCGGCTTCGACAAGGCCGAGTGGGGTCTGCCGAACCTGGCGGTGGAGACCTGGCAGGGTTTCATCTTCGTGAACTTCGACCTCGACGCCGCCCCCCTGGCTCCCACCATGGCCAGAATCGAGCCCCTGATAGCCAATTGGGAGTTGGGGGACACCGTGCTGGCCGCCGAACCGTTCGTGCTCGAGGACATGCCCTGGAACTGGAAGGTCATGTTCGAGAACTTCAACGACGGCTACCACGCCAACAAGCTGCACCAGATAATCCAGGACTTCTGCCCCTCGGAGATGGCCGAGTTCCCGGTCCCCTGGGACGACTCGTCCAACGTGATCTTCCGGACCAACGGTTTCACCCACATCGACGGAGGCTTCAACGCCACCCACAAGGCCATCCTGCCGCTCTTCCCGAACCTGGACGAGACCGATCGCATGCACGCCATATTCGCCCTGGCGCCGCCCACCCTCTGTTTCGGTTTCGCCCCCGACCAGGCCTTCTACTTCCTGGTGAAGCCCAAAACCGCCTCGACCATCGACGTGGAGATCGGGTACATGGTTCACCGCGAGGCCCTCGACCACCCCATGTTCGAGCACCTGCTCGCCCAGTCCGACGCCGGGGTGCAGGTGTTCGTCGCCCAGGACCAGGACGCCACCATGAGGGTCCAGAAGGGACTCGCCAGTCGCTTCGCGGCCCGGGGACGCTACTCCTGGCAGGAGGAGAGCCACATTCAGTTCAACCGCTGGCTGGTCCAGCGCTACCGCAACCACGTCACGGAGAGCGACTCGTGAACAAAGCCGACCGAACATCGAGATCTCAGGACCTCATGGAGGGGAGAAATACAATGAAGAGGACAGAACGGGCCCGGAGGATTCGCTGGTGGCAGGTCGCCCTGCTCCTGGCGGGCCTCGGAATGGTCGCCGCCGCCTGCGGGGACTCCGGCAGTGACGGAGACACGGCGGCCCCGCCGACCACGGCGGCCACCACCACCGAGGGCGGCAGCGCCACCACCGCCGCTCCGACCTCCGAGGCCACCACCACCACGACGGAGGCCACCACCACGACCGAGGCGGCTCCCGACTTCGGCCTGGCCGACTTCAACGGTGACGGCAAGGTCGTCATCGGGGTGGCCGTGCCGGGCCCGCGCGACGACGGCGCCTACTACCAGGCCCTGGTCAACAAGGTCGAGCAGATTTCGGCCGACAACGGCTATGAGAAGCCGATCATCGTCGACAACATCGACTCCGCCGACGCCGCCGCCGAACTGACGAACCTGGCCGAGCAGGGTGTCGACATCATCGCCCTGGGGGCGTCGGAGATCGCCGACCCCCTGGCCGACGTGTCGGCGGAGTTCCCCGACATCTTCTGGTACTGCAACTGCGGAGCGGGCTATCCCGAGGGTGACACCTACGCCCAGAGCCAGGACGACGGTTCGGAGATCAGCTACTCGGCCGGGGCGGCCACCGGGATCCTGCTGGCCGATCGAGGCGGGGACAGCACCGTGTTCATCGGCTGCTGTGACCTGGGTTTCGAGAAGGAGTCCTACATGGCGTTCGAGCTGGGTCTGCAGTCGATCGACCCGTCCTTCACCATGACCTACGTACCGGTCGGGAACTTCCCGTTCGACTTCGACAACACCGCCGGGGCCACCGAGGCGTTCAACACCGCCGTGGCCGACGGGGTCGACGCCGTATACCCGTTCCTGGGTGGGGCCCACGAACCGGTGGTCAAACTGGCCAATGAGAACGACGTCATCGTGATGAGCGCCGGTGCCTCCGACGTGTGTGAGCGCACCGACCTCAACTGGGACATCGCGGTTCGTTTCGACGCCGGTGACTACCTGGACACGATCTTCAAGGAGATCCTCTCCGGAGACTTCACCGAGGGCTCGATCCGGGTGTTCCACGTCGGTGTGGACCCCGAACCCGGGGCGGTCATCTGCGACGCCACTCCCGAGCAGCAGGCCGCCCTCGACGAGGTCTACGCCAAGATCGCCTCGGGCGACCTGAACGACGCCTTCTTCGCCATCAAGAAGGAGGCCTACGGATTCTGAGTGAGTCCGACTCCCGGGTCACCACCGCCCCCGCCGTCGAGGTGAGGGAACTCACCAAGCGGTACGGAGCGGTGGTGGCCTGCGACCGGGTCGACTTCCGCCTCATGCCGGGCCGGGTCCAAGGGGTCCTGGGCGAGAACGGGGCTGGAAAATCGACCCTCATGAAGATCCTCATCGGACTGGTGCTACCCGACGAGGGATCCATATACGTGGACGGGGAGCGGACGGTGATCGCCGATCCCCTGCACGCCGCCGACCTGGGGATCGGAATGGTCCACCAGCACTTCAGCCTGGTGGACGCCCTGACCGTGTGGGAGAACGTCGCCCTGGGCGAGCCGGGAGGCCTGGATCCGGGTCGTACCCGCTCGCGGGTGGCCGACATCAGCGAGCGGTACGGCCTCGACATCGGGTCCAACGCCGTGGTCGGGGACCTGACCCCCGGCATGCGCCAGAGGGTGGAGATCATCAAGTGCCTGGCCCGTGACCCGCGAATCCTGATATTCGACGAACCCACCTCGGTGCTGACCCCCGCCGAGTCCGAACAACTCTTCGATGTGCTCCGTAGCGTGGTCCGCGAGGAGGACCGGGCCGTGGCCCTGGTGAGTCACAAGCTGGACGAGATCATGAGGGCCACCGACGAGGTGACGATCATGAGGGCGGGCCGGGTGGTGGATCACATGACCACCGCCGAGGCCGAGCCGGCGAGCCTGGCCCGGGCCATGGTCGGACGGAACGTCTCCCTGCGGCGTGAGGCGGCCGCCATCGGGGCCATCTCCGACGTTCCCACCCCCCTGGATCAGCCCATGGTCCCCACCCGCGCCGGTGAACCGGTCCTGAGCGTCACCGGGGCGGTGGCCGGACCCCCCGGGGCCCGTCTCCTGGATCATCTGGACCTCCAGGTCTGGCCGGGCGAGGTCGTGGGCGTGGCCGGGGTCGAGGGCAACGGCCAGAAGCCCCTGGCCGACCTGCTCTCCAGCCTCCTGGCCCTCG
>JALSTE010000775.1 GCA_026983855.1 Acidimicrobiia bacterium | reverse complement strand
CGGGGTCACCACGGACGGCAACCATCGGTGGTGCTCCGTGGACCCCGCCGAGGGGGCGGCCCTGACCGTGGTCGAATCGGTGCTGAACCTGGCGTGCGTGGGGGCCCGACCCCGGGCCCTGGTCAATTGCCTCAACTTCGGCAATCCCGAGCATCCCGTGGTGATGTGGCAGCTCTCCCGGGCCGTTGACGGGATGGCCGGAATCTGCCGGATCCTGGGAATCCCGGTGGTCGGGGGGAACGTGAGCCTCTACAACGAGAGCAACGGCGTGGACATCGACCCCACCCCGGTGGTGGGTCTCGTCGGGGTGACCGGGCTCCTGCGCGGGCGCCCTCCGGGACCGGCGGTGTCCAGCGGGCAGATCCTGATCGAGGTTGGCCCACCCTGCCCACCGGACGTGCCCCTGGGAGGTTCCCGATGGGCCTGGGGCCGGGGGCGGCGGGACGGCTCGCTCCCACCCCTCGAACCGGACCGGGTGGCGGCGGTGGCCGAACTCGTGGTCGAGGCGGTCGCCGAGGGGCGGCTGGCGGCGGTTCACGACGTGTCCGACGGTGGCCTGGCCCTGACCCTCCTGGAGATGGCCCTGGCGGGGGGGACGGGACTGACCACCGTCACCGGCCTGTCGCCGCGTCAACTCGTCGGTGAGTCTCCGGGTCGGGTGGTCGTCGGTCTCGACGGCGAGGCCGCCGCCCGGGATCTGCTCGAGCGGGCGGCCGACCTCGGTGTGGCCGCCCGCCGCCTGGGCGAGGTCGGAGGCGAGAGGGTGGTCCTGGGGGAGTTCTTCGACGTGTCCCTGGAGCAGGTGAGCCGGGCCGCCGCCGATTCCCGTCTGTGAGGAATCCCCCGGGGTGGGGTGCTCGCCACCCTGATCTGATCCGTCCCCTCTCCGGCCAGTGACCCGTGCCGGGGTATTCGCCAACGGAACGGCCCGACGCGGTACTTGTTTGGTGCGTCCATTCGTATCCGAATCGGAGCGCACGTGGCCCTGCTGCGACACTGGGGAGCAACCGACGGCGCGTCCCCCCGCGATTCGGCGCGGCCCGGTTTCAGGGAGGCGCTCGTCATCATGGTGACCACCCTCCTGCTGGTCCCGGTCGTGGGTACCGCGGCCGGGGAGACCGGGCCCCCCAGGGCCGTTCTGGAGCAGGTCGTGAACGTGTCCGACCCCCTGGACGCCTGGCTGGGTGGTGGTCAGGGGACCGAGGGTGACCTCGAGTTGGCCCGGCAGACCGCCCTTCCAGGGGTCGTGGTGGAATCGGGGTCGCCGGGGCAACTCGTCTACCGGGTCCCCGCCGCCGGCGGTGAGACGGCCCGGGAGGCTCTGGCCGATTCGCTGAGTGCCTACGAGACGGCCCGCCTCGAACTGTGGGGCGACCTGAACCGGCGCCTGAGGTTCATCCCGGGGCTGATCGAGTACCTGGACCTCCGCATATCCGAGGCGATGGGGCTTCCCGGGAGCCCCGTGAATGCCACCTCCCCCGGTGGGGAGCCTGGTTCGGCGGGGCGGGGCGTTCAGGACGACATCGCGCACTGGATGGCGGTCAGGGACGAACTCACCCGGCTCCGCCGATCGGTCGTGGAACCAATCTGGGCCGACGCCCCGGTGCAACTCCGACTCGACGAGATCGACCGGGTCCTCGATGATCGATTCTGGGCCGCGATGACCGCGGGCCACGCCTGATTCGGGTCCCTGAGTCGTCCGCGGTGCCGTTACGTGGCAGGATGCTGCCGTGAGTCACGCCGAGGTCCGAGGACCTTCCGTGGAACTGATCAAGCCGCGGGAGGACTGCGGGGTGGTCGGGATCTTCGCACCCGGTCAGCCGGTGGCCCATCTGGCCTATCTGGGCTTGTACGCCCTGCAGCACCGGGGCCAGGAGTCCGCCGGCCTGGCGGTGGGCAATCGGCGCTCGGTCACGGTCGTCAAGGAGATGGGTCTGGTGGCCCAAGCGCTGGACGAGAGGGTGCTCGACGCCCTCGATGGGGACATCTCCATCGGGCACACCCGGTACTCCACCACCGGTTCCAGTTCGTGGCGGGCGTCTCAGCCGTTCTACCGGGACGTGGGCGACCTCGAGTTCGCCCTGGCCCACAACGGAAACCTGGTGAACACCACCGAGCTGGCCCGGGAGGCGGGGATGCTTCCGGGTACCATCGTCAGCGACACCGATCTGGTGGCCGAACTTCTCGCCGGGGAACTGACCGCCTCCGTCCTGTCTCCGGGACGGGAGATGACGGAGGCGCTGTCGAGCGTGTTGCCCCGTCTGGAGGGCGGGTTCTCCATGGTCGCGGTGGATGCCGGGCATCTCTACGCCATGAGGGACCCCCGGGGTTTCTGGCCCCTGTGTCTGGGCAGGTTGGACTCGGGGGGCTGGGTGGTGGCCTCGGAGTCACCGGCGTTGGACGTGATCGGGGCCCACTTCCAGCGGGAGATCGCCCCGGGGGAGATGGTGGTCATCGATGACTCGGGGGTGTCCTCCCACCGGCCCTTCACCGGTCCGGAGCCCGACCCGTCCCTGTGCGTCTTCGAGTTCGTGTACTTCTCACGTCCGGACACTGTCCTGCTGGGGGCGAACGTTCACCGGGCCCGCCAGAACATGGGGGAGGCCCTGGCCCGCCAGGCTCCCGTCGATGCGGACATGGTCATGCCCGTCCCCGAATCGGGGATTCCCGCCGCCGAGGGATTCGCCCGGGCCAGCGGTATTCCCTACCGGGACGGTCTGGTGAAGAACCGGTACATAGGTCGCACGTTCATCGCCCCGACGCCGGAGATGAGATCCCGGGCGGTGAGGATGAAGCTCAATCCGATCAGGGCCAACATCGAGGGCCGGAGGTTGGTCGTGGTCGACGATTCCATAGTCCGGGGCACCACCACCAGGGCGATGGTGAGGATGCTCTACGACACCGGCGCCACCGAGGTGCATCTACGCATCTCGTCACCACCCTACCGGTGGCCCTGTTTCTACGGAATGGACACCGGGAGCCTCTCCGAACTGCTGGCCGCCAATCTGGAACTCGGGGAAATGGCCGAGTACCTGGGGGTCCGGTCGGTGGCGTTCCTGGAGAGGGACCGTCTCCTGGGGTCGATCCGAAACCGTGGGGGAGGATTCTGCACCGCCTGTCTGGACGGTCGCTATCCCGTTGCGGTTCCGGTGGAGATGAGGGAGGGTGACCGCGGCCGGACCGGCGAACTGACGGTGGGGGCGGGAGGACCCCTATGACCCGCAGGCCAACCACCTACGCCGCGGCCGGAGTGGACATCGACGCCGGCGACGCCGCCGTGTCCCGTCTCGCCGATCACGCCCGATCCACGTTCCGCCCCGAGGTGGTCAGCGACATCGGGGGATTCGGTTCGGCGGTGGAGATCCCCTCCGGCTACCGGCGACCGGTCCTGGTATCGGGAACGGATGGCGTGGGCACCAAGATGCTCGTCGCCGCGGCCCTGCGTCGCTACGACACGATCGGCGTCGATCTGGTCGCCATGTGTGTGGACGACATAGTCACCCAGGGGGCCGAGCCCCTGTTCTTCCTGGACATGATCACCACCGGCCGGGTCGTCCCGGCCCGAATCGAATCCGTGGTGGCCGGGATAGCCGAGGGATGCCGGGAGTCGGGCTGCGCCCTGACCGGCGGTGAGATCGCTGAGCATCCCGACGCCATGAAACCCGACGACATGGACCTGGCCGGATTTGTGGTCGGTGTGGCCGAGCGGGACCTACTGATCGATGGGCGCACGATCTCACCGGGGGACCGGCTGATATCCCTCGCCTCCCCGGGCCTGAGGTGCAACGGCTACTCCCTGGCCCGTCGGGTGCTGATCGGGTCCCAGGGTGACCTGTCCCGGCCGGCGTGGCCCGGGGCGGAGTCAACCCTGGGAGAGGAACTGCTCCGACCCTCGGTCATATACGCCCCGGCGGTACTGGATCTCATCTCCGAGGTTTCGGTGAAGGGTCTGGCCCACATCACCGGAGGTGGAATCCCGGGAAACCTGGCCCGGATCCTCCCGGGGAACGTCAACGCCGAAGTGTCCGCCGACGCCTGGATCCGGCCCCGGATATTCAGCGAGATCCAGCGGCGGGGTTGTGTGGCGGCCGAGGAGATGGCCCGGGTGTTCAACCTGGGTGTGGGGATGATCGCCGTGGTCGGTGCCGCCGATGTCCCCGCGGCGGTGAACCTCCTGGCGGGTCACGGGCACGATCCCCACGAGATCGGACGGATCGTGGTGGGTCGGGGCCGAGTGGTCATGGAGGGTCTCAGTTGAGGCGGAATCCCGAACGCCAACCCGACCTGGGGCCCACCCTGAGCCGCCTCCGCGACCACCTGATGGAGTTCTCGGTCAAGAGGGGCGACTTCGTGCTCAAGTCGGGACGACGCAGCGACTGGTTCATTGACGGAAAGCAGACCGCCTGCCGTCCCGAGGGGATCCTCCTCATCGCCGAGGCGATGCTCGAACGGTTGGATCCGACCGTGACCGCCCTGGGGGGGCTCACCATGGGCGCCGATCCCGTGGCCTACGGGGTGGCCGCGGTGGCCGCCACCAGGGGCAGGCACCTGCGGGCGTTCAGCATCCGCAAGGAGGCCAAGGGCCACGGTGTGGCTGGACGGGTGGCGGGGGCCCTGCTGCGGGGGGACCGGGTGGCCGTGGTCGAGGACGTGGTGACCCGGGGCCTCTCACCCATGGAGGCCGTGGAGGTGGTGAGGGAGTTCGGGGCCGAACCCGTGGTGGTCATGCCGGTGGTGGATCGTGGGGGTACCTGCGCCGATCTGGCGGCGGCGGCCGGGGTGGAGTTCCGTCCCCTGCTGACCGCACCGGAGTTGGGTCTGGACTATCAGGGGGCGTGATTCCGGTACCGGGCGGTGGCTCTGTTGACCGCACCGGAGTTGGGTCTGGACCGCCAGGGGGCGTGATTGGGGCCCCGGGCGGTGGCGGTAGCCTCGATTGCGGGTCCGGCGGATCCACGGCCACCAGAGAGGGAACCCAGCGATGCTACGCAAGCCCACAGCTGCCTACTCAGCTGCCATCGAGGTGCGCATGGCGCACAAGCCCGGCACCCTCGGGCGTTTGTGCACCGCCATCGGCGAGGCCGGGGGAAACATCCGCAGCCTCGAGGGTTTCAACATCACCGACGCCCATCGCCTCGAGGAGGAGATCGTCGTCGACGCCCGTAGCGAGGCTCACGTCCAGGAGATCTGCCGGGCGGTCCAGGACCTCGACGGGGTGGAGGTTCTCCAGGCGGTTGACCGGACCTTCGCCATGCACCAGGGGGGCAAGCTCGAGACCGGATCCCGGGTGGAACTCAACGACACCGATGACCTGTCGATGGCGTACACCCCCGGTGTGGCCCGCATCTGCCTGGCCATCCACGCCGAACCGGAGCGGGTTCACGAGCTCACCATCAAGTCCAACACCATCGCCATAGTCACCGACGGAACCGCGGTCCTGGGGCTGGGTGACATCGGACCGGAGGCGGCCCTGCCCGTGATGGAGGGCAAGGCGTTGCTCTTCAAGGAATTCGCCGGGGTCGACGCCTTCCCGATCTGCCTTGACGTGTCGAACCCCGACGAGTTGGTGGACACCGTGGTGCGTCTGGCCCCGACCTTCGGGGGAATCAACCTCGAGGACATCGCCGCCCCGGGGGCCTTCGAGGTGGAGAGGCGGTTGAGGGAACTGCTGGATATTCCGGTGTTCCACGATGATCAGCACGGTACGGCGGTCGTCGCCCTGGCGGCCCTGGAGAACGCCGCCCGGGTGGTGGACAAGAAGCTGGAGGACATGCGGGTGGTCGTGGCCGGGGCCGGGGCCGCGGGGGTGGCGATCACGAAGATCCTCCTCGGACGCGGGATCGGGGACGTCGTGGTCGTGGACCGCCGGGGCGCGATACACCAGGGACGGGATGGTCTCAACGAGTCGAAGCGGTGGCTGGCCGATCACACGAACTCCACGGACCGCAGGGGGTCGGCCGGTGAGGTGCTGACCGGGGCCGACGTCTTCCTGGGTGTGAGCGCCCCCGGTCTGATCACCCGGGAGGACGTGATGTCCATGGCGGCCGATCCGATCGTGTTCGCCATGGCCAATCCCGAACCGGAGATCGCCCCCGAGAGCATCGGCGACATCGCGGCGGTGATCGCCACCGGGAGGAGCGACTACCCGAACCAGATCAACAACGTCCTGGCCTTCCCCGGCATCTTTCGGGGGGCCCTCGACACCCGGGCCACCCAGATCACGGAGAACATGAAGATCGCCGCCGCCCAGGCCATCGCCGGTTCGGTCTCGGAGGACGAACTCGGACCGGAGTACATCATCCCCGGGGCGTTTGAACGGGACGTTCCACCCCGGGTGGCGGCGGCGGTGGCCGCGGCGGCCGTGGCCGACGCCGTCACCCGCTGAGGGAGGGTTTCCGGGGGTGATGGTGGAGCACCGGCTCTCATCGTGGGAGCGGCGCGGCCGGTGGGACCGGTTCCCGGGGATGGTCCGGCGGGGAGGTGGTGTGGTCGGGACCGGCGTCGATCCGGTGACCTCGCGCTTTTCAGGCGCGCGCTCTGCCAACTGAGCTACCCGACCGCGGTCCCGACGGGATTTGAACCCGCGACCTCCGGCTTGACAGGCCGGCGTGAACTCCAGACTTCACCACGGGACCAGTGGTGTACCCCCGGGGGTGACCCGTGGGCAGAAGGTTGATGATGGACCCTGGGGAGCGCGAAAGCAAGTCCTGAGCGTCATTGGTTGAACCGAGGGCCGCGGTGTGGGGATGAGGGGAGCCGGTGGCCGGGCGCGGAGGCGTTGATGTGGCTGGCCGGCCCCTGCCCTCCGGGAGCAGGGGCATGGTGGTCGCCGGTGGACCCGCGTCTGTCGAACCGCTCGGTGTCCGGAGGTGGCGGCTCTCTCGGACTCCGACCGGGACCCCTGATCTGGGGTATTGTCGACTCGGTCAGGATCGGCGATGAACAGGATTCGCCGAGGTGGCAGGTCATCGTTTGGGAGTGAGTATGACTCAGCGGGTTCGCGGCGTGATAGCGCACGGGGCGGGGGCCCCGGTGTCGTTGGATACG